>JBGSYE010000763.1:0-8412 GCA_041751075.1 Chthoniobacteraceae bacterium | reverse complement strand
GCCTCCTCCTGGGCCTCGCGGGCTGCCGGCTGCCCCCGTGGCAGGAGAAAAGCCGGCCTGAAGACGAGATCGCGCGAAGGGACCGGGAGCGGCGCGGCGGCAATATCCGCCTCCCGGACCTCCTCCCGCGCGGCGTGGATGTATTCGTCTCCGGCGGCGAGAGTGTCACGATCCGTGCCACCGTGCGCAACCAAGGGCAGGCCGCCACTGGACCTTTCGATGTGGTCGTGGATTTTTCTGCCGCCTTTCCTGTCATGAGGCAGACCATCCAGACCCTCGCCGCCGGGGCCGACGAGCGGGTGGAGATGGGCCAGATCCTCGTGCCGTTCTCTCACCGGCCCATCACGCACCATTTGTCGATCCGGGTCGATCCCGGGGGGCGAGGGCGTGGCCAGGTGATCGAAGCGGATGAGACGAATAATACGAAAGCGGACTCCGTGACCATTTTTTGACTACCGTGCCGCGCTGGCGCCCGCGCGCCGCCACGTGGTAGTGATAGGTGATAGGCGTCAAAGCTTCCTCTGCCCACGAGTGGTTTGCCGGCGGGCAGCCGCTCTTCCGCTGCGACCCGTGGCGCTGAAGCCGTGCCAATCCCACGCCCCCGAGGCGACGGCGCGAATAATTTTCCGGCCATGCCGTCTCTCTATCGCGATTCTGATATACACACCGGGCTCTTCCCGGAGGGCCCCTCTGCTTTATGAAAACATCCATGCTCCCTGCTGCGAAAAAATTTGCGACGCTCGCGCTGGCGCTGGCGGGCGCTTTTGCCCTGCCTACGGACTCCTTTGGCAAGAAAAAGGACAAGGATCGGGATCGGGACGATGACGACGACCATCGGCATCACCATGGCAGCAGCTCGTGGTATCACTCCCAACCGCGCTCGACCTTCTCGCTCTCCTTTGGCAGCGGATACGCGGGCCGCGGCTATTACTACGGGCCTCCGGGGGCGAGCTACTACTATCGGCAGCCGGGGGTGACCTACTACCGGAGCCGGGATTCGTACCACGGCAGCCCGAGCTACCGGAGCGGTTCGCTGGACTACTCGGTGCAGCGGGAGCTGGCGCGGCGCGGCTACTATCGCGGGCCGCTCGATGGAGATATCGGGCCGATGTCGCGGAGTGCGATCGCGCGGTA
This sequence comes from Chthoniobacteraceae bacterium, assembly GCA_041751075.1. Lineage (GTDB taxonomy): Bacteria > Verrucomicrobiota > Verrucomicrobiia > Chthoniobacterales > Chthoniobacteraceae > JANNXQ01. Next base: position 7,278 of record JBGSYE010000763.1, on the reverse strand, counting down.
TCAGCGTGATCGCGGGCTGTCGGTGACGGGGTCGATCACGTCGAGCCTCCTGCGGTCGCTGGGCTTGAGCTGAGGCTGGCTGGGGTCTGGCTCGGCGTCCGGTGGGGCGGCGGCGGGAATTCCGCGCAAAGGTTGCTGATTTCGCGGGATTGATGCGGTATTCTCCCCGCTCTCCCCTCTCCGATGTCTGCCGATTCGCTTTTTCTCTCTGATCGCCGCCAGTTCCTCAATCGCTTTGGGATGGGGATCGGGGGGATGGCGCTGGCGGATCTGCTGCCGCGCGAGGCTCGCGCGGCGGGTGACTCGGGGGCGCTCGGGCAGCCGCATTTTCCGCCGAAGGCGAAGCGGATCATCTACCTTTTCATGTCCGGCGGGCCGTCGCAGCTCGACTTGCTCGATTACAAGCCGCTGCTGAATGAGCGGCACGGGGAGCAACTGCCCGATTCGGTGCGGGGCGAGCAGCGGCTGACGGGGATGTCGGGGAATCAATCTTCGATCCCGCTGGTGGGGTCGCCGTTTAAGTTTGCGCAGCATGGGAAGGCGGGGGCGTGGTTCAGTGAGCTGCTGCCGCATACGGCGGGGATTGCGGATGATCTTTGCGTGGTGCGGTCGATGTTCACGGAGGCGATTAATCACGGGCCGGGAGTTACTTTTCTCCAGACGGGGTCGCAGATCCCGGGGCGGCCGAGCATGGGGTCGTGGCTGAGCTATGGGTTGGGGCAGGAGAATGCGAATCTGCCGTCCTTTGTGGTGCTCATTACCAAGGATAAGGGCGGGCAGCCGCTGGGGGCGCACTTATGGGGCGCGGGGTTTTTGCCGCCTAAGTTGCAAGGGGTGCTCTTCCGCGCGGCGAAGGATCCGGTCTTATATCTCGGGAATCCGGAGGGGGTAAGTGAGGGGAGCCGGCGGATGTTACTCGATCGGCTCCGGGAGCTGCACGAGCATCAGTATGCGGGGACGCCGGATGCGGAGATTCGGAGCCGCATCGACCAATACGAGATGGCTTTCCGCATGCAGACGAGCATCCCGGAGGTGAGCGATCTCTCGGGCGAGTCGGCGGAGACGCTGGAGTCTTACGGGCCGGATGTGAAGAAGCCGGGCACTTTTGCGGCGAATTGCCTGCTCGCGCGGCGGCTCGCGGAGAAAGGGGTGCGTTTCATCCAGCTTTATCATCAGGACTGGGATCATCACGGCGGGCTCCCTGGGAATCTGCCGAAGCTTTGTAAGGAGACGGATCAACCGGCGGCGGCGCTGGTGCGCGATCTGAAGCAGCGCGGACTGCTCGACGACACGCTGGTGGTGTGGGGCGGGGAATTCGGGCGCACCAACTATTGCCAGGGGAAGATTCAGAAAAATTTTGGGCGCGATCATCATCCGCGCTGCTTCAGCCTATGGATGGCGGGGGGCGGGGTGAAGGCGGGGACTGTGTATGGCGCGACCGATGAGTTTGGCTACAATCTCGTCGAGGACGGCGTCCACATTCACGACTTCCACGCGACGCTGCTGCACCTGCTCGGGATCGATCACGAGCGGTTGACTTATAAGTTCCAGGGGCGGCGCTACCGGCTCACGGATGTGCATGGGCATGTGGTGAAGGGCGTGCTGGCGTGAGTTTGTAGCGGCGGTCTATGACCGTCGCTTGCATCCGTGCGCGGAGGTGCCGTGTGCTACAGACGGGAAAGTCAGCGACGGTCAATAGACCGCCGCTACAAGCGAGAGAACTTGACCGCGGCGATGGGTCGTCCAGCTTCCCCGGCATGAAAGCTCCCCTTTTGCTCCTCGCGTTCCTTTTTCCCCTTTGCGCCGTCGCTGAGGTCTTCGAGGCCGACATCGTGATCTTCGGCGGCACCTCGGGCGGGATCGCCGCTGCGGTGCAGGCGCAGCGGATGGGGAAATCGGTCGCGGTCGCGGAGTGGACGCAGCATCTCGGCGGGCTCACCACGGGGGGGCTCGGCGCGACCGACATCGGAAACAAGGGCGCGATCGGCGGGATCGCGCGCGAATTCTACGAGCAGATCGCCACGCATTACGAAAAGCCCGAGGCCTGGAAGTGGGAGCAGCAGAAGACTTCGGGCGCGCTCGGCTCCGGCCAGGAGCGGGGCAAGGATCCGCTCGTCGAGAAGACCGGGCGGGCGACGAAGTGGACCTTCGAGCCTGCGGTCGCGATGGGAATCTATCGGCGCTGGCTCGCCGACGCGGGAATCACCGTGCGCCTCGGTGAGCGGCTGAAGAGCGTGAAGATGGACGGGGCGCGCATCGTGGAGTTCACCACGGAGAGCGGGAATACGTATCGCGGCAGGATGTTCATCGACGCGAGTTACGAGGGCGATCTCATGGCGAAAGCGGGCGTGAGTTACCACGTCGGGCGCGAAGCCAATGCCACCTATGGCGAGACGCTCAACGGTGTCCGGGCCGAGACGCCGCATCATCAGTTCAAGGTGAATGTCGATCCTTACGTGAAACCCGGCGATCCGAAGAGCGGGTTGCTGCCCTTTATCCAGCCGGGCGATGGCGGCGCACCTGGTGACGGTGATCGCAGCGTGCAGGCATATAACTTCCGCCTCTGCATGACGAAGGTCGAAGCGAATCGCATCCCGTGGGCGGCGATCAAGCCGGCGGACTACCGCGAGGAGCAGTATGAACTCCTCGCCCGGCTCGTGGAGGCCCACGAGCACGCCGGCACGCCGCTCAGCGTCCGCGCGCTCATGAATCCGGTGCTGATGCCGAACGGCAAGACCGACACGAATAACAACGGCGCCTTCAGCACGGACTTCATCGGCGCGAACTACGACTACCCCGACGGCGACTACGCCACTCGCGACCGCATCTGGCGCGAACACGAAGACTACATCAAGGGCTTCCTCTACTTCCTATCCACGAGTCCGCGCGTGCCTCAGAATCTGCGCGAGGAGATGAATGGGTGGGGGCTGGCGAAGGATGAGTTTGCGGCGACGGGTCACTTTCCATCGCAGATGTACGTGCGGGAAGCGCGACGCATGGTCTCCGATTACGTGATGACGGAGGCGGACTGCCGCTGGCAACGGAAGTGCGAGGATCCGGTGGGACTCGGTGCCTACAATATGGACTCGCACAATTGCCAGCGGCTCGTGCAGGGCGGCTGGGCGCGCAATGAAGGCGACGTGCAGGTCGGAGTCGCCGGGCCGTATCCGGTCTCGTATCGCTCAATCGTGCCGAAGATCGGACAGGCGGAGAATCTCCTCGTCCCCGTGGCGCTCGCCGCCTCGCACATCGCCTACGGCAGCATCCGCATGGAGCCCGTCTTCATGGCCATGGGACAGAGCGCGGCGACCGCGGCCAGCATGGCCATCGACGCTGGTGTGGCGGTGCAAAAGGTCGATTATCCACGGTTGCGCGATCGGCTCGTCGCCGACGGACAGATCCTCGACTGGACCGGCCCCGCGCGCCAATCCAAGCCCGCGATCGATCCCAAGTCGCTCCCCGGAATCGTGCTCGACGACACGCAAGCGGAGTTCAAGGGCGACTGGACGCACTCGACAAGCGCGCGCTTCCTCGGCACCGGCTACCGCCACGACGGCAACGCGGAGAAAGGTGCGCGCTCGGCGATTTTCCGCGGCGTGATCCCGACTGCCGGCAGCTACGAGTGCTTCCTCCTTTACCCCGCCCTCGACAATCGCGCCTCGAACGTGCCCGTGACCCTGACTCAGGGCGGCGCCACGCGATCCTTGCGCGTGAATCAAAAGAAGGCTGGCCCGAACAACGAAACCTCGCTCGGCACTTTCCGCTACACCGCCGGACAGCGAGTGTCAGTGACGATCTCCAATGAAGGCACCGATGGTTACGTAATCGCGGATGGCGTCCAATTCGTGCCGAAGACCGGCAAGTAGAAGCGCCTACCCGACCACATTCCCCGCAGGTTGCTTGCGGGTGCAAAGGTAGAAGGCCATGGCGAAGAGGATGAGCAGTGTCATCCCGAGCGCTGAGCCGAAAGGCCAGTCGCGCGCGGAGAGGAATTGATCTTGGATGACTTCGCCGATGGTCGGCTCGCGACCGCCACCCATGAGCTGGGTGATGGCAAACATGCCGATGGCCGGGATGAAGACGAGCAGCGTGCCCGCGACGATTCCCGGACGCGTGAGCGGAACGATGACGTTCTGAAACGCGCGCACCGGTCCGGCGCCGAGATCGAAGGCGGCTTCGACCAGAGAGTTGTCGAGCTTCTCCACGCTCCCGTACACTGGTAGAATCATGAAGGGGAGATAGGAGTAGATGAGGCCGAGGACGACGGCACCCGGCGTGTAGAGCATCTGCCACGGTTCGCTGATGAGCCGGGTGTATTGGGCGAAGCCGTTGAGCAGGCCGTTATTACTCAGGATGATGATCCACGCATAAGTACGGATGAGGAAGCTCGTCCAGAACGGGATCATCACGAGCATGAGCAGGAGGTTGCGCCGCTTCTCCGGCGCGCGCCCGATGAACCACGCCACCGGATACCCGACGACGATGCAGACTACGGTGGTGATGGTGGCGTAGAGCACGGAGCGGCCGAGCACGCGGATGTAGATGGGATCGAAAACGCGCCGGTAATTCTCCCAGGAGAAATCATAGACGATCTGCCCGAGCCCATCGCGCTGGCAGAAGCTATAGACGGCCAGGATCGCTGTGGGCGCGACGACGAATGCGAAGAGCCAAACGAGCATCGGCGCCATGATCAGCCAGCCAAAGAGCCCGGGGCGCCGGGTGGGTGCCTCGAAAGATTGGACGGTGGTGGCTAGGCCGGGCATGGCCGTCCTCCGCGGAGGAAACATCCAACATCCAACCTCCAACATTCAACATTCAATGATCCTCCAAGCCACGCGTGCGCCTCCAACATTGGATGTTGGATGTTGAATGTTGAATGTTGAATGTTCGTCACCGCGCTTCCGTTAGTTCCCGCCCTTCATATCCGTCACCAGTTTGTCGATGTCCGAGGCGACCTTGCCGATAGCCTTAAAGGTTTCGAGCTTCGGATCGCCGGGCGGGTAACTGGCGGGGTTTGCGAGTTCTTCTTCACTCAGGAGCTTGCGCGCTGCGACGTTGGGATTTGTGTAGGGGAAGTCGGCGGAGATCAGGGCGCTCACCTCGGGCTTGAGGATGTAGTTGATGAACTTCTCGGCGTTCTCCTTGTTCGCTGCGCCCTTCGGGACGGCGAGGCTGTCGATGAATTGGTGCGCGCCTTCCTTCGGCAGCACGTATTTAAACTTCTTGTCCTCCTTCCAGAGGATCGCGGCTTCTCCGCTCCAGACGATGCCCAGGTCCACGTCGCCATTCAGGAGCGCGGTCTTCGGGCTGTCTGAGTCGTACACCTTCACCTGCGGCAGCCACTCCTTGAGGATGGGCTTCACCTTTGCGAGATTCTCCGGGGTCACGTCATTTGCGGAGATGCCGAGGGTGGCGAGTGCCCAGGTGACGATCTCGCGGGCGTCTTTGAGCACCACGATGCGCCCCGCGTATTTGCCGGAGAAGACGTCGCCGTAACCTTCGATCGGGTCTTTCACGGTGTCTGTATTCACCACGATGCCGACGGTGCCGACCATCCAGGGCACGCTGTACTTGCCCTCGGGATCGTGCGGCATCTTCCGATATTTCGGGTCGAGGTTTGCGATGTTCGGGATGTTCGCGAGGTTGAGTTCGTCGAGCTTGCCGGCCTGGATCAGCGCTTCGATCGTGTACTCGGAAGGTTGGACGAGATCGTAATTGGAAGCGCCCGCGAGGAGCTTGGAGAGCATCTCTTCGTTCGAGGCGTAGTTCTCGACGTTGACCTTAATGCCCGTCTCTTCCTCGAAGCCTTTGATCACGGACTCGGGCACATACTCCGACCAGCAGAATAGATTCAAGACCGACTGCTGCTTTTTCGGCCCGCTACAGGCGCTGAGTGCGATGATGCTGACGAGCGCTGCGCTGAGGAGGAGGTGGATCGTTTTCATAGGTGGATGCAGGTTGACTGAATTGAATTACCGATGGAGCCGCCGCGTGGCTTCACTGACCAGCACGAGGACGGTCGTCGCAAGCACAAACACGGCGGAGATGGCGTTGAGCGATGGGTCGAGCCCCTTCTTGGCGAGGCCGAAGACTTTGATCGGCAGGGTCTCGGAGGCGGGGCTTTTCACGAAGTAAGTGACGATGACTTCATCCATCGAGAGGGTGAATGACATGAGCGCGCCGGAGATGATGGCGGGTAAAAGGTAGGGCACCATGACGAGCCAGAAGGCTTTGATCGGCGGCGCGCCGAGATCCATCGCGGCTTCTTCGAGGAAGGGATCGACGCCCGCGAGCCGGGCCTGCACGGCGACGAGCACGAAGGGGAAACAGAAGGTGACGTGCGAGATGATGATGGTAGCGAAACCGAGACCGAATCCTTCGCGGTTCACCGCGGTGAAGCTCTGCGCCAGTGCCGGCGATGCGGCGCGGAACATCCAGACCGCGCCCGCGAGTCCCACGGCCAGACTTACTCCGAGCCACCAGCGCGTGCCGCTCCAGGTGCGTCCTCCGCGGTTGAGCGCCCACGCACCCAAGGCGCCGAGCCCGCCGGCCAGCAGGCCCGTCGTCACGAGCCCTGCGGAGTAAAAGACTGCGTCCGGCAGATTCAGGCCGAAGAGGAGTTCGTTGAAAGGATTGGCGACCGCGGAGAAAAAGATCATCAAGCTCACGCCCATGATGATCTCGGGAATGACCATTGGGATGAAGATGAGGGTATTCAGTGCACGCAGCGCCGGGTAGCGGTAGCGATAGAGAAGCCACGCGCCGATGGTGCCGAAGATCACCGACAGCACGGTCGTCGCGGCGGCGATTACGAGGCTGTTCTTCATCGCCGCGATCAGCGAGTCGCTCTCCGCGAGCTTCAGATACCAGTCAAAGGTGAAGCCCGTCCATTGCGTGAGCAGCCGCGATTTGTTGAAGGAATAGACGATCAGCAGCGCGATCGGCAGATAGAGAAAGACGAAGACCAGCGCCGTCCAGCCGCCGCAGAGGAGATTCACGAGGCGCATACCGGAGGGGAGTCGGAGAGCGCGGGTCATGCGGGAATGATGAATGGTGAATGGTGAATGGTGAATAGTGAATGATTTTTCCCGATCACCGCTCCAGCGCCCGCCACTGCACAGCCTGCTCGACGGTCGTGAAGCGGATGAAGCCGCGTCCACCGGGGCGCCCATTGCCGGACTGGCCGAGTCCGCCGAAGGGGAGCGTGCTCGGCGAAAAGGTCGTGGGGAGATTTGCGTAGAGGTTGCCGACGGGGAGTTCGTCCGCGAGCTGATGGAA
>JBGSYE010000762.1:0-4459 GCA_041751075.1 Chthoniobacteraceae bacterium | reverse complement strand
CTTCGCCCGCCTCCTGTCCCGCCGCCCCCGCGAGCAGCGCCAGCAGGCCCGCCACAATCATGCCACCGAGAATGAGATCGGGGTGCCCGATGTCGGCGACGCGGACTTTTCCGCCGTGGCCATGAATCCACCACCCGACGAGCGTGTAGGCCGCGATGGCGCCGGCGAGCAGCACAGCGAGGAAAATCGCGCCCGCGAGGAGGGCGGAGGTTTGCATCAGGATCGGCTGGGAGGCTTTCGGAATTTTTGAATCAGGAAAGCAGGAACCGGAATGGGACGAGGGAAAATCATTCTCTGGATTCCTGCTTTCCTCTTTTCCTTATTCATTCTTCCGAATCTTGGGTTGTGTCAGGGCGCGTAAAAGCCCGGCAGGAAATACAGCCGGCCCGACTCGAGCGGCAGCATCCCGCCCGGCAGCTTCACTTCGACCTGGGCCGTCTCGCTCTGGCCGAGCATGCTGAAAATCCGCCCCAGTGCGAATGGCGCCTCGTAAGTAATGACCGCGGCGCCCGGCGCGCTGCCCAGCTCGCGCGCCTTTGCAAACGCGTCCTCGATCTGACCGAGCGCATCCACGAGTTTGGCCGTGCGCGCGTCCTCGCCCGAAAGAATCCGACCGTCGGCGATGCCGTTGCGCAGCGCGTCGGCCGGCAGTTTGCGCTCCGCGGCGACCACGCTCAAAAATTTGTCGTATGTCTGCATCACGAGCATCTGGATGTAAGCCCGCTCCTCCGGCGTCATCTCCCGCGCGCCGTTTAGGATGTCCTTGAACTCCCCGCTTTTGAACGTCACCGACTCGAGCCCGATTTTGCCCAGCAGCTCGCGGTAGTTCAGCGTCTGAATGATCACGCCGATGCTGCCGGTGATCGTCGTCTCGTTCGCGATGATGTGGCTCCCGCCGCATGCGACATAGTAGCCGCCCGACGCCGCGACCGAGCCCATGTGCACGACCACGGGCTTCTTCGCGCGCGCCTTCACGACCTCGTTGTAAATCACGTCCGACGCCGTGACCTCGCCGCCCGGGGAGTCGATATGCAGCACGATGGCCTTCACCTTTTCGTCATCCGCCGCCTGCCGCATCGCGAGCTTCATGTCATCGACCATGGTGCGCCCGAGGCCGCCGCTGACCGACGAGCTGATGAGCCCGTCCATGTGGATGAGCGCGATTTTTCCGTCGCCGCTCCCTTTTTCCACAAGGACCTCGTCGAACTTCGGAATCTCACGGGCCAGGATGCCGGCGGAGGGCGAAAATTTCGTCCCGATGACAGCGAGGAAAATCAGGTTCAAGACGCCGCTCATGACGAGCATCGTCAGCAAGGCGGCGAGAAGACAGCCGGAGCGTTTGGAGGACATAGGGCGGGGAAGGTGGCGGGAATGCGCCCCTCGCGCAAGTGGATGGTGTCCGCCGCATGCCGCCAGCCCGCATTCCCACTTCGCCGCGCTCGGAATGCGCGCACGCCACTAGCCGGGAGACCACGAAAATTTATGGATCGCCTGAAAACATCCAGTTGTAGGCTGCGATCTGTTACATCGATTTATTTTAACGGTTGCAGAACGCGGCCGGGCGCGAAGTTTCTATTTTTCATGAGCAGACGACCAAACATTCTCTTCCTAATGGCCGATCAGATGCAGGGCGCCATCCTCGATCCCGGGCACCCGGCCATCACTCCGAATCTCGACCGCCTCGCCGCGCGGGGGATGCGCTTTTCCAGAGCTCATACGGTCAACCCCATTTGCTCCCCTGCCCGGGCAAGCCTCATGACGGGACTGCTGCCTCACGCGCACGGGATGCTGACGATCTCCCATGCATTCGAGCCCGATCAGTTCGGCCTCCGCGCCGATCTGCCTCACTGGGCGCAATCCCTGCGGCAGGCGGGATTCCGCACGGGTTACTTTGGGAAATGGCATGTCAACCAGCCGGAGACGCCCAAAGAGTTCGGATGGGACGCCGTCTGCCTTCCGGGAGATCCCGAATGGAAGGCGCGCGCGCAATCGCTGCCACCCGCCAAGCGCGTTCGCGAGGGGCGGGTTCGAGGACCGGAGGGTTACAAGCCAGCGCTGCTTTTCGAGGTGATGGACCGCCCGGCGGAAGCCTGCCACGCCGGCATCGCCCGCTCACTGGCTGAGGAATTCATCGCCGGCACGACGGAGGAGGCGGACAGGCCATGGTGCTGCTTCGTCGGCTTTCGCGAGCCGCACGATCCTTTCAGTTGCGCGGCGGAAACGTTCGCGCGCTACGAAGCGATGGATCTTCCTTTCCCGCCGAATGCCGATGATCCGCTGGAAGACCGACCCGGGCTGTACCGGAGGGCGCGGCGCGTTTTCGAGGAGCTCGATGAAAGCGCGCGCCGCGCCGCGATGGCTTGCTATTACGGCTCGATCACCGAACTCGACGCGCAGATTGGCTCGTTGCTCGACGCGGTCGAGCGCACCGGCCAGGCGGACGACACGCTCGTTATTTTCAGCAGCGATCACGGGGAATGTCTCGGCGCGCACGGCCTTTTTCAGAAAAATGCTGGCGCGTTCGAGGAAATCTACCGGATCCCGCTGCTCGTCGCCGGTCCCGGCGTGGCGAAGGGCGCCGTCTCCCCGGCCCGGGCGTCATTGATGGATCTCTCCCCCACACTGCTGGAGCTTTCCGGTCTCCCGCCGCAACCCGAGTGTCACGGCAGGTCGCTCGCCCTGCTGCTGGCGGGCCACACGGAATCGCATGACGCCTGGCGGGGCGGGTTCGCCGAGTATTTCGGCACCCGGCATCTCTTGAGCCAGCGCGTGCTCTGGGACGGAAATTGGAAGCTCGTCTGGAATGGGTTCGACGAGGATGAGCTCTATGATCTGGACGCCGATCCGTATGAGCTTCGCAATCTGGCGCCCGATCCCCGGCATCGCGGGACGCTTCACCGGATGATGTCGCTGATTTGGAAGCGGCTTCGCGAGACGGGAGACACGACGCTCCTCGAGGCCGGCTATGCGAGTTTGCGCACTGCCGCAGTCGGGCCGGGATATTCCGATCCCGGTTTTCCCTTTCTGTAGTCGGATTTCCACCGCGACAGGTCGGGTTCATAGACGGTGATGATGCTTCGTGCATCCGGAGCTGTGGCAACGACGACATGCAGCGGACGTCCTGACTCCAGTCTGGCACAAGAGCGCTACCATGATCGGATCGCGGTGCGAATAGGCGGCCAGACGCTCCGGCATTCTGCGCGACCGCTATGAGCCGCCCCTTTTATCTCAGTCCAGCGGCGAGCGCACCGCGAGCCCCGGCCTGTTCAGCACATGCGTGTAGATCATCGTCGTGCTCACATCCTTGTGCCCCAGAAGCTCCTGCACCGTCCGTATGTCATACCCCGCCTCCAGCAGGTGCGTGGCAAAGCTGTGCCGGAAAGTGTGCGGGCTCACCGGCTTGGTCATTCCCGCCCGGCCGGCCGCCACCTTCACGGCGTTCTGCAGATTCCTCTCGATCACGTGATGCCGCCGCTCCATCCCACCGCGCGGATCCAGCGCTCTCCGCTCCGCTGGGAACACCCACTGCCAGCCCCGCTCGACCGCGGCGTTCGGATACTTCCGCTCGAGCGCATCCGGCAGCCAGACTCTGCCATGCCCCTCCCTGAGATCGGCTTCATGCAGCGCCCTGGCCCGGTCGAGCTGATCCCGCAGCGCCGGCGCCGCGCTCACCGGCAGCATTGTGATCCGGTCCTTCCCACCCTTGCCATCGCGGACCGTGATCTGCCAGTAGCCGAAGTCGATGTCCTTCACTCTGAGCCGCAGGCATTCCATCAGTCGCAGCCCCGCCCCGTAGAGCAAATCCCCCATCAGCCGATATTGCCCGCTCAACCCATCCAGCACCGCCCGCGCCTCATCCCGCGTCAGCACCACCGGCACACGGTGCGGCTTCTTGGCCCGCTCGATGTCGCCCACCCATGGCAGATCGATCTCGAGCACCTCCTTGTAGAGAAAGAGCAGCGCGCTCAGGGCCTGGTTCTGCGTGGACGCGGCCACCTGGCCCTCGACCGCCAGATGCGTGAGGAAGGCGCGTATCTCCTCCGCCCCCATCTCGCGCGGATGCCGTCGCCCGTGGTGAAGGATGAAGCGCCTGCTCCAGTCCACGTATGCCTGCTCGGTGCGAATACTGTAGTGCTTGAAGCGAAGAGCCTGCCGGATCGCGTCGAGCAGTTTGGGCTTGGCGTCTTCGCATTTGTCGGCGAACATCTGCGGCATGCCTTCACACTTCGCCGCCTGCCACGGGGAAGACAAGCGGAATAGGCGAAACGCCGCTTCCGACCTTCGCAAAGCAAGGCGAAACCCACTTTCGCCTACTTCATGTTAGGCGATTTTCCCCACGCGCTCTGAATGCCACGCTTTTCCCAAGGACTCCGCGACGTTTATGCCTTCGGTAGCGGGAGCGTTATCGGCGTGCTCGGTGGCCTCATCGGGCTAGGCGGCGCGGAGTTTCGTTTGCCGG
>JBGSYE010000761.1:0-6732 GCA_041751075.1 Chthoniobacteraceae bacterium | reverse complement strand
GCGCAGCGCCCCATCAAAGAATGCGCCTTCGGCGATGGGCAACGCATGGAGCGGCGGAGCGCTCATCCACCGCGCAGGTTCGCCTTGCGGGACGCGGTTTCAATCACACCCTCGCACTCCGCCGCGCCGCAAAATCCTTTGCAGCGAAAAACCGCCGCGCCTAACGTGCCGGCCCCTATGATCGACCTCGCATCGCTCCCCGATCGGCACGGCCATTTCGGCCAGTACGGCGGTATGTTTGTGCCCGAGACGCTGATGACGGCGCTGCTGGAACTCACCGCGGAATACGAGAGGGCGAAGGTCGATCCCGCTTTCCAAAAAGAACTCGCGGGCCTGCTCCGCGACTACTGCGGACGCCCGACGCCGCTCTATTTCGCGGAGCGTCTCACTGAGAAACTGGGCGGCGCGAAAATCTACCTCAAGCGCGAGGACCTGCTGCACACCGGCGCGCACAAGATCAACAACGCGCTCGGCCAAATCCTGCTCGCGCGGCGCATGGGCAAGCCGCGCGTCATCGCCGAGACGGGCGCGGGCCAGCACGGCGTGGCGACGGCGACGGTGTGCGCGCGGTTCGGGATCGAATGCGTGATCTATATGGGCGAGGTGGACATGGCGCGCCAGGCGCTCAACGTCGCGCGCATGAATTTCCTCGGCGCGAAAGTGGTGCCGGTGACCGCTGGCCAGCGCACGCTGAAGGAAGCGGTGAACGAGGCGATGCGCGATTGGGTGACGAATGTGCGCTCGACGCATTACATCCTCGGCTCCGCGCTCGGCTCGCATCCGTTCCCGATGATCGTGCGCGATTTTCACCGCGTGATCGGCGAGGAAGCGCGGCGGCAGATTTTGGAAAAAGAGAATCGGCTGCCGGACTTGCTCGTCGCGTGCGTCGGCGGGGGATCGAATGCGATCGGGCTTTTCTGGCCCTTTCTCGGCGATGAAAGCGTGCGGATGCTCGGCGTCGAAGCCGGCGGGCGCGGCATCCGCGATGGCGAACACGCCGCGCGTTTTCAGGGCGGCCAACTCGGCGTCCTGCAAGGCACGAAGACGTGGCTGCTCGCCGATGATGACGGCCAAATCCAGCTCACGCACAGCGTCAGCGCCGGGCTCGATTACGCCGCCGTCGGCCCTGAGCACGCCTATTTCAAGGAAGCGGGCCGCATCGACTACGACTACGCGACCGACGCCGAAGCGCTTGACGCCTTCAGCAAGCTCGCGCGCTGGGAAGGCATCATCCCCGCGCTCGAAAGTGCGCACGGCATCGCGGGTGTGATCAAGCGCGCGCCGGCGCTGCGCGCGGATGAGCTAATCATCGCAAACCTCAGCGGACGCGGGGACAAAGACGTGGCGCAGGCGGCGGAATTCTTACTCAACAAATAGATGCGCTCGATGACTGGCTACGGGCGCGGCGACAGCGTTCACGATGGGGCGAAATTCAGCGCCGAATTGAACTCGGTGAATCGGAAGCAGAGCGATGTGGTCGTGACGCTGCCGCGCGAGTTGAGCGAACTGGAGGCGCGCGTGCGCGATGTCATCAACACCGAGGTCTCGCGCGGACGGCTCAATGTGGTGATCTCCGTGCATCGCAATGGCGCGGGCGGCGCGGCCCCGGCGCTGGATCACGCGCTGGCGCGCAGCTATCTCAGGGCGATGCTCGATTTGCAAAAGGAACTCGGCGCGGGCGGCGAGGTCACCATCGAGACGATCCTGCGCGCGCCGGGCGTGCTGCGCGCGGGCGAGGAAGAGGTTTCCGCCGACGACGCGTGGCCACACATCGACGCGGCGCTCAAGGAAGCGCTCGGCGATCTGGTGAAGATGCGCGAGAACGAGGGCAAGCATCTCGCGAAGGATTTGATCAAGCGACTCAAGACCGTGCGGACGGCGGTCCGGAAGATTCGCCAGCTCCAGCCCGCCGTGCTCAAGCGCTACCGGCAACTGCTGCAGGATCGGATCGAGCGGGCGGGCATCGAAGTCTCGCTGGATGATGATCGGCTCGCGAAGGAGATCGTTTTTTTCGCGGACAAGTCGGACATCACCGAGGAACTCACGCGGCTCGAAATCCACCTCGCGCAATTTGCGCATCACCTGCGGAAACATGAGCCGGTCGGGCGCACGCTGGAGTTCATGAGCCAGGAGATCGGGCGTGAATTCAACACGCTCGGCGCCAAGGCGAACGACGCGGAAATCTCGCAGTGGGTGGTGATCTGCAAGTCCGAGATGGAGAAAATCCGCGAACAGATTCAGAACATTGAATAGCCCGCACACCCCGCAGTTTCATCGGCGCGGAATCCTCTTCGTCGTCTCCGCGCCGAGCGGCGCCGGCAAGAGCACGCTGCTCAATGCGCTGCGCCCGACGGCGGATTTTCTCTACTCCGTTTCCTGCACCACGCGCGCGCCGCGACCGGCGGAAGTGGACGGCAAGGACTACCACTTTCTTTCGCGCGATGAATTCGAGCGGCGCATCGCCGCGGGCGATTTCATCGAGCACGCCGAGGTGCATGGAAATTTCTACGGCACCTTGCGCGAGGGCGTGCTGCGCCATTTGGAAGCGGGCACCGATGTGCTGGTCGATGTGGATGTGCAAGGCGCGGCGAGCATTCGCCAAGCGGGCGCGGAGATCACCGCGTCGCTCGCGGATGTCTTCATCATGCCGCCGAGCATGGAAGAGCTGCATCGCCGCCTGCTCAAGCGCGGCACGGAAACGGACGCGCAAATGGAGATCCGGCTCGGGCGCGCCGCGGAAGAAATGCAGCGGTGGCCGGAATACCGCTACACGATCATCACCGGTTCGGTGGAGGATGACCTGCGCAATTTCTCCGCGATCATGCGCGCGGAGCGGGCGCTGAGCGGGAGGATGCGGCTGGGCTGATCGGAAAATCCGAAACTCGAAACTCGAAACAATGAGCAACGGCCAGACATCCGAAAACGGAAGAAGCGTGATCGCAGTTCCCCATCGTTTTTCCCCCTTTCCATTCCTTCGAGTTTGTTTCGAGTTTCGAGTTTCGAGTTTCGAGTTTTCCCCATGACTTCTCCCGTCATCATCGTCGGCGTCACCGGCTCGATCGCCGCTTACAAAGCCGCCGATCTCGTGAGCAAACTCGTGCAGCGCGGGTTCGAGGTTCATGTCGCCATGACGCACGGCGCGCAGGAGTTCATCGCACCGCTCACCTTTCAGACGCTGTCGCGGAATCCTGTGGTCACCAGCGTTTTCGAGGGAACGCAGGGATGGAAGCCCGGCCACATCGACCTCGCGGATCGTGCGAACCTGCTGCTCATCGCGCCGGCCACGGCGAACATTCTCGCCGAGCTCGCCTGCGGACTGGCGGCCCATCCGATCGGTGAGATCGCGCTTGCGACTTTGGCACCGGTGCTCATCGCGCCGGCGATGAATGGAAAGATGTGGCTGCACGCCGCGACGCAGCAAAACGTGGCGACGCTGAAGTCGCGCGGCGTGGAATTCATCGGTCCCGAAGAGGGAATGCTCGCGTGCGGATACGAGGGCCTCGGACGACTTTGGAAGGTCGATGACATCGTCGAGCGCGCGGCGGCGATGATCGCGGCGCGCGCGTGACGCGAATTTTTTTTTCGACGCGCGTCGTTCGCGCGGCGGCGGCGCGGAGGAGCGGCGCAATTTTCGTCATCGCTCGGGAAGCGGCATAAAATCAGCTATTGCAGGGCCACGACTATCCGATGCCGAAAATGCCGCCCGCCGCGCGGAGTGCGATCACGCCGCGCCCGACGAAAACAAAACCGACCGCGCAAGAAAAAAGCGTTGACGCAACTAGGGCAGTTCATTACGCAAACCTCATCAAACGAGAGATGTCATTTCCGACAACTTCACCAAAAATTTCAGTGAACCGCTACTGCGGATTGAAAGGGGGGATATTCAATGGCGATTAAAAAAGCTCCTGCAAAAAAGGCCGCTCCGGCCAAGAAAGCTGCACCGGCTAAGAAGGCTCCGGCCAAGAAACTCGCGGCCAAAAAGCCCGCGGTCAAGAAGGCTGCTCCAGCTAAGAAAGCCGCTCCGGCCAAGAAGGCGGCAGCGAAGAAGAAGTAAGCGGTTCACCGCAAACTAAAATCGATCGGGAGGAGAAATTCGTTTCTCCTCCCGATTTCTTTGGTAGAGACTCGGACGGTGAATCACCCGCCAACCCTGATGAATCCTTATCTCCACGCCGCCACCGACGCGGCGCGCGCCGCCGGCGCACTGCTCCGCCAGGAATTTGGCACCGCACTCGACGTGCATGAATTCTCCGCGCACGACATCAAGCTCGACCTCGACGTGCGCACCCAGGACCTGATCACCACGATGCTGCTCGGCCAGTTTCCCGACCACGCGATTTACGGCGAAGAGGGTCTCGCGGGAAATCAGGCGAGTGACTTCCAATGGATCGTCGATCCGATCGACGGCACCGTGAATTACTTCTACGGCATCCCGCACTTCTGCGTGAGCATCGCGCTGCGCGAGCGCGGCGAAATCACCATCGGCGTCATCTACGATCCGGCGCGCGATGAACTCTGGCAGGTGGCGCGCGGCGGAATTCCGACGCTCAATGGCCGCGCGATCCGCGTGAGCCAGCGCGACCAGCTCAGCGACGCCGTGCTCTCGATCGGCTTCGCAAAATCGAAAACGACAATCGCCGCGGGCCTGCCGGTGCTCGAACACTTCATCGGTCGCGCGCGCAAATGCCGGCTCATGGGCAGCGCCGCGCTCGACCTCGCATACGTCGCGTGCGGGCGGCTCGATGCTTATATCGAATCGAGCGTGAGCCTGTGGGACGTGGCCGCCGGCAAGCTGCTCGTCGAGGCGGCGGGCGGCAGCTTCGAGATGACGCCGCGAGCCGACAACCCTGATAAAATCAGCGTCCGCGCGTCGAGCGGCCTCATCGATCTGGAGGTGCGGGCGTGACGCTTTCCGGCATCGGCTACGACGTGCATCGTCTCGTCGAGGATCGCGCGCTCATTCTCGGCGGGGTCGAGATTCCGCATTCGCATGGGCTCGATGGGCACAGCGACGCGGATGTGCTTTGCCACGCGATCGCGGACGCCATCCTCGGGGCGATCGGCGAGCGCGACATCGGGCATCATTTTCCAAATCATGATCCGTCGATCCGCGGCATCAGCAGCCTGGAGATCATCCGGAAGGCGGCCGATCTCGTCGCCGCGCAAGGTGGGCGCGTCCTGAACATCGACGCATCGCTGGTCGCGGAAGCGCCGAAAATCGCGCCGCATCTCGCGGAGATGAAAGAGAACATCGCGGGCGCGCTGGGCATCGCCGCGCAGCGCGTCGGCGTGAAGGCGACCACGAATGAAGATCTCGGATTCATCGGCCGCCGCGAGGGGATCGCTGCGCTGGCAGTGGCGAGCGTGGAATTGCCGGAGCTGTAAGTCCGCATCATCCGCGGCGCAGTGACGCGGTGCTTGCGCGGATTTCCGAGCCTTCGAGCCGCAACGCTTGGGTTCAGGCGGAACTCGATTGCTCGCACGCATGGCGGAGCACGATCCGGCCGTGCTCGGGTGCGTGACGAGGTTCCGGCACCGCTCGCAGGGCGGGTTGGCACGGCAACGCGCCCGCCACTGTTCCCCGGTGGAACGCCGCCCTGGATCGGCGGCCTCCGTCGTCGCGCTGATGGTTCCCAGGGCATGCATCGATCGTCCGAGTGCAGGAAATTCAGCATCGCCAGGCGCCGGCCTTCTGCGGCAGCGTCGGAACTCCAAACTGATATGCAGTGGTCCGAATTCCTTGAGCCGTATTCTGGCGGCGACGAAGCGTTGTTCGATGCCGCGTTCATTGAGCGATGGGGTGGAGAGAAGTGGAGTCCTGCCGACGATGACAAAAAAGCTGCGGCGAAACTTTATGTGCAAATGGTTTCGCGGATCGCCACGCAGCGTCTGGGCTATCTCGATGGCGTGGAGAAGACGGCGCTGAAAAGTGTGTATGATCTTTTCGAGCACACGCGCACGATCTGCACGGTGCATGGCGACGCGCGTCACTTCACCGTTCTCGCCTGGCAGGTGCTGAATACGCACGTCCGTCCATTCACCGCGAAGTGGCACCTGCGGAGCGAGCGCGGGATGCTGTCCGCTCTCGATACGACGGATGAGTTTCGCGCGGAAATCGAAGCGCTCCAGGGACGGCTCCGGCGGTTCGAGGAATTGCTCGCGCATCTGCGCGACGGCAAAGCGCCTCCCGTCGCGAACGCGCGAGGCGAGGATGCGAGGGTGGCGGCGATCGTGGAGGAAATGGAGCGCTCGGTGCCTTGGGGCATCCCGCCGGTGCAGGGAGGCCTCGACCCGACTTCGGCGACGGCGATCAACGCTGCGGAAAAGGAGGCGATTGGCGCGCGTCGCGAGCACTACGGTTTGGACGCCGGGAAGCCGCATGCCGTTGCGGTGGCGCTCTCCGGCGGCGGCATCCGTTCGGCCACGTTTTCCCTCGGCGTGCTCGTCGCGCTCGCCCGGCGCGGCTTGCTCCCGCAGTTCGACTATCTCTCGACTGTCTCGGGCGGCGGATACCTCGGCTCGTTCCTCACCGCGTTTCTCAACTCCCCGGCTGACCGGCCGACGACACTGGCCACCGGCTTGCGTCCAGATGAGCTGCCGTTCGAGCGGACGGGCGGCGAGGCCGCGGCGCTGCGGCACCTTCGTCATCATAGCAAATACCTGGCTTCGGGCTCCGTCTCCGACCGCCTCCAAATGATCGGCGCGCAACTCTACGGCATGGTTCTCAACGGG
>JBGSYE010000760.1:0-3153 GCA_041751075.1 Chthoniobacteraceae bacterium | reverse complement strand
TCTCGTGCTCGTGCTCATCCTGGCGCTCACTTCGCGGGAATACTTCACCGCGGGCTGCGTCCCGGAGTTCCGCGCCTACCTCGCGGCGACGCCGCCCCTCACGCATGTCTTCACCGATCGCGCCATGCGGGCCTACGCCTTCCTCATGCACCCGCGGGCCGCGCGATCCCTCGCGTGGTCGTATCGCACCAACATCCTCGAACGTGACGATGAAGCTGAACGCCAGGAGCTCGAAAGCCTGGCCGCGGCCGCGGATGAGTTCTGGTACCTGCGGAAGCTGGTCTGGCTGCGCCACCGCAAAGACATGCTTTACCGGGACAAGACTGCGCCGAAGACGATCACCAGCTACTTCGACCAACCGGAGCTCGCGTGGCGGCTCGTGCGTGTGCTCTCCGTGGATGACAATCCCGAGTTTGTCTTCCACCGACGCCGCCGACCCGAGGATCCGAAGCCGGAAATCCTCACTCCGGCGGCGCTGCCCGGGCTCGCACTCCAGTTGCCGGCTGTATGGGACGGCCGGAGCTCGAACCGTCTCATCTGGCCGGTACCCGAAGTGCTGCGCGGGCGTCCGGTGCGCATCGAGATCGTGAGCCAGTCGAACTACGTGCAGCCGGTGGTCGTGAAGGCGGATTTTCTCAACCCGAGTGGCCGCGCACTGAATCGCGTCGAGCTCAAACCCCACGTCCATCCCGCGCCAGCCAAGGACTTTCTCGTCCTCGAGATCCCACCGGACGCCGAGCGCTGTGCCATGGAGTTCCTCTTCGATAAGGCGGTAAAGGATTTCGAGCTGCGCGACTTTCGCATCATTGCGGATTGAGCGTGGCCGCCGGGAGCGCTGCGGGGGCTACAGCTTCATCCGCTTGTCGATCAGATCCGCGAGCAGGCCGATGAAGACCATCTGCACTCCCGTGAGCAGGAGCGACATGGCGAGCATCCCGATGTGATCGACGACGAGGTAATCGCGCGTGCCCTTCACCAGCCCGAGGAAAATGAGCACCAGCGCGGGCGGCACGAAGACGTTGAGCGGCTTGAAGTAGGCGCAAATGCGGATGATCAGGATCGTGAAATTCGTGAAGTCGCGGATGGGATGAATCGACGACTGGCCGACGCGGCGGTGATAGTTGATGGGCACGAATTTCACGCGGTAGTGATTCGTCAGCATCGCCAGCGTGATGGTCGTGGTGAACGAGAAGCCGTCCGGATAGAGCGTCAGAAACCGCAACGCTACGTCCTTGCGAAAGATTCGGAAGCCGGAGTTGAGATCGGGGATTTCCTGGCCGCTGAGGTACTCGGCGAGCCGGGTGATGATCCATTTCCCGGGCCGGCGCAGCAGCGGGATGTGAACGATCGCGCCCGTGCGCGCGCCGACGACCATCTCGTGCGCCGGCGCCTCCGCGGCGAGCTTGGGCAAGTCTTCCAGGGGATAAGTGCCGTCGGCATCGGCGATGACGATGTAGTCGTGCCTGGCTTGTTGCAGGCCGGTTTTGAGCGCCGCGCCGTAGCCGCGGTTGCGCGAATGCTCGAGCAGCATCACCGGGAGCGTGCGGGCGATGTCGCTGGTCCGGTCGCGCGAACCGTCATTGATGACCACGATCTCGAGGTCGCGGAAATGCGCGCGCTGCGCCGAGAGCGCCGCCACCGTGTCGGCGAGCGCCCCTTCCTCGTTGTAGGCTGGAATGAGGACGCTGAGGCTGAGTTCGGAGACGTTCATGGCGGGGTCACAGCGAGCGCAGGCACCTTGCACTCGAGATAGCGAGTGGCGGCATTCCAGGCGAAGGCGAGCGCAGTGCCGAGCGTCCAGAACATGATCGGGACCACCGCCATGAGGTAACGATCCATCGGCCGTCCGATGGTGCAGAGCAGCGCCATATTGAAGAACCAGAGCACGCCGAGACTCAGCCACCACCAGCGCTCGACGCCTCGCGACTGCCACCAGACCAATGGAAGAAGCAGCGTGGTGAGCAGCACCGGTGAACGCGAGAAGAGCCACGATCTGCGGACCATGCGGTGGTAGGCACGGAAGTGTTCATCGTTCCCGCGGACCTCCAGGCAGGCGACGGTTTCCGCCGCGCGGAGCGTGGGATGGGGCCGCGTGATTTTGCCGAGTTCGGTGACCGTATCTTCGACCTGATCGCCGTCGGGACGCTTCGAGCGCTCGCCGGAGGAGCGGTGCAATTGGGCGAGATCCTTCCCCATCTGCCGAAGGTATGCCCGCGGATTCGCGGCGATGGCCTCGAAAGCCAGGCGGCGGCAGAGATCGCTGAGGTCGCGCGCCGTCAGCCCGCGATCGAAGAGATGCTTTTCCATACGCGGCACTGCGGTCCGCTTCAGGATGATGTTGTTGTCGAGTTCGTCGCCACGCTTCCGATAGTCCACGATGTCGTCGTAGATCAGCTTCTTGATTTCCGGCTCAATCCCGCCCTCGAGGACGGTGAGCTGCGCCACGCGCCCGTAGAGGAGCACCCACTCCTGCGGCCTTGGCGCCTGCGGGCTGCTCTCCAGGCGGCGCGCGAGTTTCACCGCGGCAGTCGGCAGGAGGAAGGCCACGACAAAGACGGAGACGCGCACGAGCAGCGAACCCCACGCGGCGCGGTCGCGGGGGGCGAGAATGGTGAGCACGGCTACGACGACCAGCGGCAGCGGGGTAAAGACATTCTTGGTGAGCGTGAGCAGACTCAGCCCCACGCCGGCGACCGCGAGCCAGGCGACCGAGTCGCGGCGCAGTGCCAGCCACCATGCTCCGAGCGTGACGGTGGCGAAGACGAATAGCAGGGTCTCATTGCGCACCATGTGCTCGAGGTGCAGCGGCACGGAATAAATCGCGTAAGCCAGCCCGCAGAGTGTAGCCGGCAACCACGCGCGCGGCCCAGCCAGACGGAAAAGCAGGGCGCTGCCGGCCGCGATGCAAAGCCCGCCCAGCACATGCTGGAAGATGATGAACGAATCGAATCCACCCATCAGCTTCAACCAAAGCGCGATGACAGCGGAGTAAGTCGGGCCGCGCCGCGGATCGGTGCTCCACACTCCCTCATCGAGCCACGTCCAGGCAGGCGCGGCGTAGCTGGCGCTGTCCTTCGACCAAAGGTACCCGGGCAGCGTCGCCCAAAGCAGCCACCGCGCGCCGACGATGGCGCCCACGAGCAGCACGCCGAC
>JBGSYE010000759.1:0-6214 GCA_041751075.1 Chthoniobacteraceae bacterium | reverse complement strand
GCGAGCAGGCTGGAAGCCATGCTCGCTCTACTCGCGTGAACCGAGGATGCGGCGGTGCTCGCTGAGCACCACGCCCTGGAAGCGCATTTTCAGCGCCTCCGGATTCGGCGCATGCGAGAGTGCCTCGGCGCTGGTGATCCGGCCCGCTTTTACCAGCTCGTAGAGCGCCATCTCGAATGTCTGCATCCCATCGGCGCCGCCCATCTCGATCACGCCCGCAAGTTTATCGAGTTGATCGGCGTGGATCAGCTTCGTCACCGACGACGTATTGAGCATCACCTCCACTGCTGGCACGAGGGTGTACGTCGCGGAAGGGATGAGCTTCTGGCAGAGCACGGCGTGCAGCGTCGAGGCGAGCTGGCGGCGGGCCTGGTCGCGATCGGCGGCGGGGAAGAAATCGAGGATGCGCTGCACGGATTTGGCCGCATCGGCGGTGTGCAGGGTCGAGATGACGAGGTGCCCGATATTCGCGGCGCTGATCGCCGCGGAGATGCTCGAGGCGTCGCGCATCTCGCCGATCACGAGGACATCGGGATCCTGCCGCAGCACGTTGCGCAGGCCGGTGGCAAAGCTCGCCGTGTCGAGCCCGACTTCGCGCTGCTCGATGACGCTTTGCTTGTCGGTGAAAAGATACTCGATGGGATCCTCCAGCGTGATGATGTGCCGCCGGGCGGTGCGATTGATGTGCTCGACCATGGCGGCCAGGGTCGTGGACTTGCCCGAACCCGTCGCGCCCGCGATGAGCACGATCCCGCGCGGGGCCTCCGTCACCCGCTTCACCACGGACGGGAGATTCAGCTCGGCAAAGTCGCGGATGGCCGCCTTCACGAGGCGCATCGAAACGACAAACGCGCCGCGCTGCTGGAAGACATTCACGCGGAAGCGGCCGAGGCTCGAAGAGGCATAGGCAAAATCCGCCTCGCGATCCGTGGCGAGCCGTTCCTGGAGGTGGGCGGGAACGATCTGGGCGAGCACGGCATTCATCCACTCCTGGGTCGGCACCGGCGCATCGACCGGCACGAGATCGCGCGAGATGCGGAAGACGACGGGCGCGCCGGGCTTGAGATGGATGTCGGAGGCGCCGGCATCGACGGCGCCCTGGAGGATGCTGAGGAAGGTTTGCATGGGGTGGATTCCGCGGGCCGGCCGTCAGCGGCTGGCAGCGAGCAGGCGGTCGAGCTGGTCGAAACAGATCTGCGACCACGTCTCCATCGCGTCGCGTCGCGCGGCGAGCTGCGCCCGGTCGAGGAATTGCAAGTCCGTTATCATCGCCTCGCCTTTCTGCACGTCTTCGGAATCGAGCGTGAAAATGTGGACCACGCCGAGATGCACGCGCCCGACTTCGTTCGAGTCGTCATTGAGCAGCGCCACCGCGCGGTTCGTGTACTTTGCGCCGAGGCGCAATTCCTCGCTCACCTCGCGCTGCACGCCGGCGTCGTAAGCCGCCCGATCCAGCGCAAAAAGCCCCTCGTCGTGATCGTTCATGTGCCCGCCGATCCCGATCGAGCCCCTGGCCACGAGACGCTGCTCGCCCGCCTTCTTGCCACGGACGTAGTGCAGCACGCGACCCCCGTGGACGAGCAGCACATAGGGGATGATTTGTTTCCACTCTGGATTTGTCTCCGCTGGGAGGCGGGGGGTGAAGAAAGTGTTCGCCCGATCGAGCAGCGCGGGCAGGTAGCGATCCACGTCGAAGCACAGCCCTTGGAATATCCCGAATTCCTCGAGCAGCGAGCGGCGGACGACGAGAATCATTTCATCTTTCATGCAGCCACTACGTAGCGGGGAAAAGCGGAAAGCGGAAACCGGAAACGGATGTAGAGCGAGTGTGCCTTCAGGCCACTCGCTATCCCAAGCGTCCGATAGCGAGTGGCCTGACGGCACACTCGCTCTACTCAGGTTTTGAATTGATGCCTCTGCGGTTTCGTGGACAGTGCGCATCCCTTTGCCCTGTGCTCCTCCTGCCCGCCATCGACTTGATGTTCGGCGAAGTCGTCCGACTTCGCCAGGGGAAGGCCGACCAGAAGACGGTGTACTCGAGCGATCCTGCGGTCTTCGCGCGGAAGTGGGAGGCGGAGGGCGGCGACTATCTGCACATCGTCGATCTCGATGCCGCCTTCTCCGGGGAGCTGCGGAATCTCGATGCTGTCGCTGCGATCGCCGCTGCGATCTCCATCCCGTGCGAACTCGGCGGCGGGATGCGCAGTGAAGCGGCGATTCGGCGGGCCTTCGAAGCCGGTGTGGCGCGGGTCATCATCGGCACGCGTGCGGCCGAGTCGCTGGAATTTGTGCGCGACATGGCGCGGGAATTTGGCGGCGAGCGCATCGCTGTGGGGATCGACGCGAAAAATGGCCTCGTTTCCGTAAAGGGCTGGACCGAGCAATCGTCGCTCGCCGCGCTCGACCTCGCGCGCCGCGCGGAGGACGCCGGCGCCGGCACCGTCATCTACACGGATATCGCCACCGACGGCATGCTCAGCGGTCCGAATTTTTCCGAGACGGAAAAGATGCTCGCTACGCTCCACTGCCAGCTCATCGCCAGCGGCGGCGTGAGCAGCGCCGCCGACGTGCGCCGGCTCGGCCAGATGCCCGGTCTTTACGGCTGCATCATCGGCAAGGCGCTCTACGATGGCGCGGTGAATCTTGCCGACCTTGCGACGCGGACGTGACCCCTGATCCCTGACTCCTTCCCCATGAAAGTCCTCTACTTCGACTGCATCTCCGGCATCAGCGGCGACATGACGGTCGGCGCGCTCGTCGATCTCGGCGTGAAGCCTTCCGCGCTGGAGTGGGAGCTCTCGAAGCTCGCGATCGGCGACTTTCACATGCACTTCGAGCGGGCCAGGCGGAAGGACATCGAAGGCATCCGTTTTTCCATCCATGAAGGTGCGACCCACACGCACGACCAAGACGAGCCCGAGGAGCACGGACATCATCACCACGAACACGAGCACGGGCACGAACATCACCACGAGGAGCATGGCGATCGCGACCACGCGCACACCCGCGAGCATGGCGAGGACTGCGCCCACGCCCACGACCACGGTGAAGAGAATTCTCACGCACATCACGAACCCGACCACGAACACAGCCATGCGCATGGCCGCAGCCACCGCGAGATTCGCGCGCTCATCGAGCAGAGCGAACTCTCTGCCTTCGTGAAGCAGCACACGCTCGGCATCTTTCACCGCATCGCCGTCGCCGAAGGGAAGATCCATGGCGTGCCGGTCGAAGACGTCGGCTTTCATGAAGTCGGCGCACTGGATTCCATCGCGGATATCGTCTGCGCCTGTGCAGGGATCGAGGCGCTCGGAGTCGGCAAGGTCTTCGCGTCGAAGCTGCACGACGGCCACGGCACGGTGGAGTGCGCCCACGGCGCCTTCCCCGTGCCGGCGCCGGCGACTCTGGAAATCCTGTGCGGCATCCCAGTCGGCCAGATCGACGAACCGCACGAACTGATCACGCCGACCGGAGCGGCGATTCTCGCGGAGTTTTGCGAGAGCTTCGGACTCATGCCGACGCTCGTGACAGAAAGGATCGGCTACGGTATCGGCGCCCGCGATCTCGCCGCGCGGCCCAATGTCCTGCGCTCCGTGCTCGGCACGCTCGCCCCGGAGTGATGCGCCATGGCCGGCGGCTACGAGACTGACGTCGTCTGGCGGCTGGAGACCAATCTCGACGATTGCCCAGCCGAATGGCTGGGTGCGGCCATGGAACGCCTCCTCGCCGCCGGCGCGCTCGACGTGTGGTTCACGCCGATCCAAATGAAGAAGCACCGCCCCGGCACGATGCTCTCGGTGCTCGCGGAGGAAGGCTCGCGCGACCGGCTCATCGATCTCATCCTCACCGAGACGACGGCCTTCGGCGTGCGCGTCGAGCGCATCGAGCGCGTGAAGCTCGACCGCCGGATCGAGACCGTGAGCACGCCCTTTGGCGAGATCGCGGTGAAGCTCGGACTGAAAGGTGGCCGAGTGGTGCAGGTGGCGCCGGAATTCGAGTCCGTGCGCCGCGCGGCCGAGCAATCCGGCCAGCCGCTGCGCACGGTTCACGACGCTGCTGTCAGAGTGTGGCAAGCCAGCGCGTAGAGCGAGCTAATGCCGGTGCTTCCGGTCGCGCACCACGATGATCGGCCGGTGGTAATAGTAGTAGGGCTCGTAGCCCCACCACGGGTCCACATACCGCACGGCGTAGAGGCGGGGCGTGGAGAGCATGTAGTCGATCACGGCCGGTCGCACCCCGGCGTCGCGCAGCTTCACCACGTCCAGAGAACTCAATGAATACACGCGTCCGGTGGAGCGCAGGTAGCGGAGGATGAAATCGGGCGGCAAACCGCGGCGGGTCAGTTCGATGATGTCCGCCATTTCGAGGGACGCGCCACTCTCCATGCGCTCCTGAAGCGCGGGTGCGACGCGGCTCCGCCGGAGTGTCGTACGGTCGGCATCGCTCAAAGTCGCGCACCCGCCGAGAAGGAGAAGCAGGCAGGCGAAGGCGATTGCTGGCGCTTTCATGCGGGCAAGTTCCGGGTGCCAGCGGGTGAATGCAAGCCGGACGGCGTCGCGACACCCGGTTTTCGCCCAGGGCCATCGCATCCGAGGACGCGATCTTGAAAGGCCGGGCGTGCGCCCGCTCGCACAGGTTTGCGGCGA
Source organism: Chthoniobacteraceae bacterium (assembly GCA_041751075.1). GTDB lineage: Bacteria > Verrucomicrobiota > Verrucomicrobiia > Chthoniobacterales > Chthoniobacteraceae > JANNXQ01. The sequence goes on along the minus strand of JBGSYE010000759.1, from coordinate 1,568 downwards.
TGGTTCTGGGGAAGCGCGGAGTGTCGAAGCAAGGCGCTCAGCGCGCCGATCTCCGTGCAAAAACACCCCCAACTCTCCGCCCAACTTTGTATCGCATATGCGACACAAAGTTGGGCGGAGCGCGGGACAGGGCGATCGCTTCAACAAGAACGGGCTGGAGGCAGGCTCTGGCTTTTACTTGATGCGATTGCCCTGGGTTTTCGCAGCTTGCCACCCCAGGGAACTGCGGGATGCTTCCGGCCGCCCGCGTATGGATTCCGCTCCGCGACCCACGATGCAGCAGATCGCCGACAAGGCGGAAGTCTCGCGCATGGCGGTGTCGCTGGCGCTTCGCGGGAGCCGCAAGGTGTCCGCAAAGACCACCGCGAAGATTCGCAGCATCGCCGAGGAACTCGGCTACCGGCCCAATCCCCTGGTGTCGGCGCTGATGACGCAGCTCCGCCTGGCGCGACCGACGCAGAAGCGGACGACGATCGCCTACGCCACGGCCTTTCCGACCAAGGATGGCTGGCGGCGATCCGGACAGCTCCTGCAGTTCCATGAAGGCGTGCGCCAGCGTGGCGAGGCGCTCGGCTACGAGGTCGAAGAGTGGTGGCTGCGGGAACCCGGGATGACGCAGCAGCGCATCGGCGAGATCCTTTTCACGCGCGGCATCCACGGGCTGCTCGTCGCGCCGCTCCCGGCCAGGGGCACGGCGGTGCAGTTGGATTGGTCGAAGTTTTCCGGGGCCACGATCGGCCATTCCTTCACGGGGGCTGCGCTCCACCGTGCGAGCAGCGATCAATACCGAGCGATCCTCCTCGCCCTGCGAGAGATCGCTCGACTTGGCTACCGGCGGATCGGCCTCGCGCTCACCAGGGAAGAGGATGCCGATGTCGAGCGCCGCTGGTCCGCGGGGATGCTGGTGCATCAATCGGAGATCGCGCCGGAGGATCGCGTGCCGATGCTGCTCGAGGAAGGCGCCCTCGCCGGGTCGTTCATTCCGTGGTTTCGCGCGCACCGGCCCGACGTCGTGCTCAGTCTTTCCAGTGAATGTGTGGCGCTGCTCGCGGGCATCGGGGTTTGCGTGCCGAAGGACGCGGGCTTCGCAAGCCTCGGACTCCTGCCCGCCGATACGGGCGTGGCCGGTGTGGATCAAAATTTTCCACTCGTCGGCGCGGCGGCGCTCGATCTCGTGGACGTGCAGCTCCGGCGCAATGAACTGGGGTTGCCGGACGTTCCGAAGACGGTGCTCGTCCCGGGGCGGTGGGTGCCCGGCGGGACGTTGCGCAAGGCGCCCGCCCGGCGGCGGAAGTAGGCGCGCTTCGTCCTGCCCGGTCGCTGGCTACGGCAGGAATTTTTCGAACCGGAAGCGCTCGTCGTAACGGCCGCGATTGTGCCGGCGGCAGCAGGCGAGGCACGCGGATTTCCGTCGCAGCGGGCGCACCCGGCCGATGACGAGGGAGCAGCCCGGACAGCGGTAGTGGTGGCGGGGCGAGAGGCGGCGGCGCGGTAGCGGGAGATCGTGGCAGCGCTTCTCATCCGGGAGCCCGAGCGCTTCGCAGGCCCGCTGCCATTCGCGGCCGTGG
>JBGSYE010000758.1:0-12751 GCA_041751075.1 Chthoniobacteraceae bacterium | reverse complement strand
GGCTGGAGCCAATACAACCACGGGTCCGCCTCGAGATAGGCCGCAGTGCGCAGGCCCGCCACTTCGCCGATGGCGCGGATCTTCGACTCGTCGAGCCGCTGGACGTGCCGGGGTTCCATGACGCGTTCATTGATCGGCACGAGCCCGAGGAAGGAGCCGCCCGGGCGCAGGCACTCCGCGATGCGGCGCAGGAAAGCGGCCGGGTCGGGCAGATGTTCAAGGACGTGGCTGCACAGGATCACATCGTACTGCCGCGCAAGCAGCGGGTGCTCGGTCCAGCGGGCGATGTCGATGGTCTGGAGATCGGCAGCCTGCCCGCGCCCGGCGAGCATCGCGCGGACGGCGGCCACGTTTTCCGCATCCATCTCCACACCGAAGAGCCGGGCGTCGCGCGGGCAGTGGCGGAAGAAAGTGCCGGCGCCAAAGCCGTAGTCGAAGATGTCGCGGCCCGCGAGTCCGACGCCGGCGCGCCGGCAGAGATCGAGGGTGAGCAGCACCTTCGACATGCGCATGTAGGCGAGGTGATTCAGCGCGCCCTGGCGGCCCCGGTAGCATTCGAGGAATGCGCTCTGGTCCGGCGAGGCGGGAGGGCGGTCGGTAGTCACCCGCGCACGGTGGCGAAGAAACCTGAAACCTGAAACCTGAAACCTGAGTATCAGGAGACGCACGTTCTCGTTCCCGCAGGTTTCACGTTTCAGGTTTCCTCTCACTGGCGCCGGGCACGACCCTTGCGTATGGAGTCCCAAATGTTCCAGCAACGCGACGCCGTCCTGCGCCTTCTGCGCGACGACGATCCTGCCACGGTGGAACTGGTGAAGGATCAGTTCGCCCGCGCGGGGATCGACGCGCTGCCCGATCTGCGCGATCTGCTCGCCGCGGCGGATCGGCAGGCGGCGCGCCCGCTGCGCGAAGTCATCGCGGCGATCGAGCGCGATTCGGCGGAGGAGATATTCGGTCGGATGTGCGAGCACTTTGAAGAAGGGAATCTGGAAGATGCAGTCTGGCGGCTCGCGGCGACGTTTCTCCCCGGCGAGGACTTTCAACCGCAACGCGAACAGCTCGACGAGTGGGCCGCGGAGGTTCAGCGGCGCTATCGCAAGGCGGCCACGCTGCTCGATCGCATCGAGACGACGGTCGAGTATCTCGGCAACGAAGTGCGCCTGCGCGGCAACGACGAGGACTACTACAACATCAACAACTCGCTGCTCCCCGAGGTCATCGACTCGCGGCTCGGCATCCCGGTCACGCTTTCGCTCATCTACATCTTCGTTGGGCGCAGGTGTGGGTTGGAATTCTCGGGCGTCGGCCTGCCGGGACACTTCCTCGTGCGGCATCGCGAACATTTCTTTGATCCCTTCCACGGCGGGCGGCGCATCGGCCTCGCGGAATGCCGCGCGCTCGTCGAGCAGCAGAATCTCGAACTGACCGCGAGTCATTTGGAGCCGACCACCGAGCGGCAGATGCTCATCCGGGTGCTGACGAATATCCATGCGCTCGCCGCCGACCGCGATGCCGAACTCGGGAGCAAAGTGCGGACTTGGGCCGGCATCCTGCACTCCAACGGCGCGTAGTCCTCGCATGACCAGGTTGCGCGAGCCTCAGGGAGCGATCGTTCGTCCGGTGGATTTCCCCGGATGACTCGCGTGACCCCGGCCCTCGATCTTACTTCCGCACCTTGCTCCGTCGATCGAGCCGGGGCTAATCTTCCTTCCTTGCCTCCTCCCCCAGAATCGCCGTGCCCGACTTGTGGGTCGCCATTTCAGGCGCCCGGTGGACGGCGGTTCCTTCCCTTTCCCTGCGGAGCTTGTGGTGGGGAAGTGTGGCTCCAGCGCGAGTTCGCGTCGTTTGAATTGCGGGAGCTGCTCGGGCGCGGGGAGATGGCGGTGACCTTCCGGGCGTTCGATCCCGAGCGCGGGATCGAGGCGGCCTTGAAAATCGTGCGGCCGCCTGCGGCGGCGCTCCCGCCGGATATCGCGGCTTTCGTTGCGGCGGCCCGCCGGCTGAAGACGCTCACGCATCCGCACCTCGTGCGGGTCTTCGCTGCCGGGATCGAGGAGGGTCTGCCCTACGTCGCGATGGAGTATCTGCCACACGGTTCACTCGCGACGCGGCTCGCGCAGGAAGGCTCGCTGCCCGAGCGCGAGATGCTGGAGATCGGATGTCAGGCCGCCGCCGCGCTGGAACGCGCGCAGAATGCCGGCCTGCCCCATCGCGACTTTCAGCCGCGGCGCATTCGTTTTGCCGACGACGGCACGGTCCGCGTCACGGGATTTGCCGAGAGCATCTTTCTCGATTGCGCGTCGATGGACGTGGGAATCGTGCGCGGACGGCTCTGCTACGTCGCGCCGGAGAGGCTGTGCGGACTGCTGGAAGATGCGCGCAGCGAGATCTTCACACTCGGCGCGACGCTCTACGAGACCGTCACCGGCCGGAAGCCGCACGACGGCGAACCCCATGGCGAAATCCTCCGCGATCTCCACGACGCCGAAGTCATCCGCGTCGAAGAAGCGGGATGCCCGCTGCATCCCGCGACCGCCTCGGTGCTCAACCGCATGCTGAGCGTCGATCTCGCCGCACGGCCGCAGACGTGGGCCGAAGCGCTCTCGGAACTCCGCAATGCCCGCGACGCGGTGCAACCACCGGGCGCTCCCGTGGGTCGGGGGAAAGTGCTGGCGGTGCTGCTTTTCCTGCTCGGCCTCGCCGTCGGCGTCAGCGCGTGGACGCGTGCGCAGGAATATCCGCTCTCGCACGTTTCGGCGTCGTTACCGACGGTGCACTAGCGCTGCGCGGTCGCGAGGTCACTTCCTCGAACTGCGCCTCGTAACGCTCGTGATTCGTCCGCATGAGGCGATCCCAGATGTTGAAGTAGAGCCCGTAGTTCCCGCGGAAATACTGGTGATGCATCACATGATTCGTCGGCGTGTTCATGAAGACGCCGAGCGGCGAGCGCAGGAACCAGCGCGGGTAGATCTCGAATCCCGTGTGGCCGAGCACATTGAAAGTGATCTGCCACGCCATGAAGAGGAAGAAGGCCAGCGGATGAATCGGCAGCGTGAAGATGAGCAGCGGAAAGATGCACGCATGCACCGCCGCCTCGAGCGGATCGAAGGCATACGCGGCCCACGGCGTAGGGTTCATCGAGCGATGATGCGTGCGATGTATCCAGCGAAAGAGCCGCGGGTGATGCATCGCCCGGTGCGACCAATAGAAATACGCATCATGGAAAAAGACCGCGATCCCGAGGCTCGCCCAGAACCAGAACCAGCCGTGCTTTTCGATGCGGAAATACATCTGCGTCCACCCCGCCCGCACCGCCATCACACTCACCGCGCCGACCACTGCATAGACGAGCACCGTCATCGCCGAGCAGATCAGCTCGCGCCGCACATCGGCCGCCAGCGGTGCATGCGGGACGATCTTCCGATGCCACCACCGCCGCCGGAAGAGCACGTAGAAAACCACCCACCCAATCCCCGCCGCGATGAGGTAACGCAGCCCCCCCTCGACGGTAACGCCGAAGGCGATCTTGAGGAATTGATCAAAGTGGTCCATGCGGCGGGAGGAAGTGTGCGCGTTGACCGGCGGCCGTCAATGCGGCGATGGAATTCGTCGCGGGCCTGGTCTTGCCGAACCTCGTCCACCTGCCGGGAGGAGGGAGACCGAGGTGGCCAAGGGTAACTAGGATGGTTGTGGCAGCTACGAGGCCGACTCCGTAGCGCCGTAGAGGTCGCGGTATAGCCGATCAAAAACGTAAGCACCCAGGGCGAGGCCTTGCTCGATGTGGTAGCGCCCCCGCTCGTCGGCCCAGCGGGGCTCGATGACGGCAAAGAATTCCTCCGCGTGGCGCTGGTCGATCTCCGCGTGGAGCTTGTAATGCACGAGGTCGTCCGGTTTGATCCAGCCGCGCTCGACGACGGCTTTGCCGATGGCCGTCGAGATCCCGGCGAACGCGCATTCGATGATGCCCATGCAAGCGATGCCGATCTCGAGTTCATCGAGGAGGCAGGAAGCGGTGAGCACACTGTTGAAAGCGCGCACGGCGGGCCAGAGCGAAGCGGATTCGACTTCATCGAGCTGGCTGCCGATGCTGGCGAGGAAACGCTGGAAGGTGGTGTGGTGAAAATGCTCTTCCTGAAATTCGCCGTGCTCCTCTACAAGGTTGTGGAGGATGTCGAGGCGCGCGCGGGGATTGGGAATGCGCGCGACGAGCGCGGCCATCGGGCGCGGGAAAAAAGTGACGGCGAAAAAGAACTGTTCCTGCGTGCGGCGGAAGCATTCCAAAGACATTGATCCGTCGGCGAGGGCCTCGAAATATGAGTTTTGCAGGATCCCGCATTTCCGCAGCACTTCGTTGGCGGCGGCGGTGACCTGCGGGGCGAGGGTGGGTTCACTCATGGTTCAGATTTCCGCGGTGTTGATGTTCCAAAGTGGGTGGGGTGCCAAGCCCGCCCCGAAGATCGTGGCGGGTGCGACCGTCAGTGGAGGCTCCGCGAAAGCGGCAGCGAAGCTCGCGGCCTCCGGCTCGGCGATGGCGACGAAGAGCGCGCCGAATCCGAGTTTCTCTCCCCTTCGCAATGCCGCCCGGATCAATGCTGCGCCGGATCGAACGCTGTCGTAGGCGAGGCAGGACAGATGGGCGCTGCGCAGCTCCGCGCCGTCGTCGGCGAAGAGACGTTTCGCCTTGAGCGTGTCTTCGAGGCGGCCGCAGGCGGAGCGGTCGGGGAGCATCAGCCATTGTGGAGGACATTCCGAGCGCTCTTCCGGATCTCCATCGGAAAGCGTGCAGCGGCCTGCGCGCAATCGCTGGTGACAATCGATTCCGCTGGCCCGGGCGGTGATGGGGGCATGCGCTCCATCGGGAGCGCGCGCCGTCGGCAGTTGGAAAACGACGACTTTCCCAATCTGTTCGAGCGGCGGGATGCCCAGCCGACCGGAGTAGTTTTTCGGTGTCGCCGCTGTCCCATCCATCACGACGCTGAACGCGGCGTCCACGTGAGCGCTCGCCCATTCGCGCGCGGCGCGGAGGAGTGCGATGACGGCCCTGCCTCGCCGCGCGATGGGCGCAACTTTCAAATCGCCGAGGTATGCGACGAAACGCTCGCTCGCATCCGCTAGAGCCAGCCACCGCATCGCCGCCCCCAACGTGCCGACGACGTTTCCCTCGTGCATGGCGATGAAACAGACGCCGTTTTCCATCGCGCGAAAAAATCGCGGATAGTCTTCACCGTGCGAGATGCGGAAGGTCCGGCCTGGTCCCAGCGGATACCGGAACTGCGCCTCAAATGCCGCCAGCGCGCGCGCCAGCTCCGCCGAGGGTGCAGCGCGGAGTCGATGGACGATCATGGTTTCCACCCGAGATGCAGACAGCGGTAGAAAAAGCTGCGATCCGCGGCGTTCAGCGCTCCCGCTTCGGCAGCTTCCCAATCGAACCGCGGTCCAAGCGCCGGGATATCCAAGGTCGAGTTGAGCTGACGGATCAAGACCCGGCCTCCCCGCCGCAACGCCGACCACGCCCGGTCCAGCGTGGCGCCGGCTTCGGCGGGAGTGAGCCAGTCCAAAATATTCGAGAGATGCACGAGATCGAACGCTTCCGGCTCGGCCTCGGCAAGTGCGTCGTTCATGAAACCGATCGTCCACGTCACCGTCGGCAGGCGCGCCGGCGTCGGCGCGGCCAGCCACGGAGAAGCGACGCCGGGTGGGAAATGACCGTCGAGCATTTGCCAAAGATACGGATTATCTGCGGCGGGCAGCGTGGCCAGAACCTGACGCGTGCGACGCGCGAAGTGCCTGGAAAAGGGCTCCGCGGGATTCTTCGTCGCGTCGTTACCGAAAAGCCGCACGAGATTCGGCAGTGCCAGGACCACGTCGAAACTGTCGTCCAGGGCGCGCCCCAACTCCGTGGACGGCGCGACGCGATGCGCCTGTTCGGACGGAGCGCGCAGACGCAGCACCGCAGCCAGCGCGGAGGCAGGAGCGCCGAATGCTCCCCGCAACTGCGCGAAGAGACGCTCGTACCGCCCGGAATGGTCGGGTCCGACATCCGCGACAAAATCGGGCGGCCCCAGGATATCAGCAGGCAGGTCGAGCGCCCGCAGGTCTGCGGCGAGTCGGGCTTTCCGGGCCTCCACACCCATCGCCGCATGTCCGAGGATCGGCAATCTCTCGCGCGCACTGGCGCATTGCAGCAGGCGTAGTTTCAGCCGGGTGAGCGCGAGTTGCGCCGGATTCGGATCGACGAGATGGAGATGGGAAACGTGCCCCGATGCCGCCAGCGCTGCGGCCGTGCAACCGCCCGAGGCAATCATCATCACCCGCGCCTGACTGCCGAGGCGCTTGACCGCCCACTGATCGAGCAGCGCGTCCTCGCGAACTTGCGCGAACGCAACCGGCAGTCCCGCCGCCTCATGCACCCAAGCTGCAAGTTCGGGGTGATCAGGGGTGGCCTCCATGGCAATCAGTAGATGGGGAAAGCGGAACGAAGCCGAGCGCGGCTCATCACTGGAATTCCTGTGGGTAGTCCCGCGCACCGTGAAGCACCCGTACCACGATGATGCCGTCCTCTCCGACGGTGTAGAAGATCAAGTAATTCCCCACGGGATAGAACCGGAGGCCGCGCGCGAGGTCTTCGCGGCATGGTCCGCCCTGTGGATTTTTGGCGAGCATTTTGCAGGCGGTATCAATCCGGTCGAGCTGGCGGTCTGCTGCAAGCGGATCATCGTTCGCGATGTAGCCCCAGATCTCGATGAGGTCGATCTCCGCGCGCGAACTGCGATGGACTGTCGCCATCAGTTCCGGCGCTCGGCTTCAAAGCGAGCCCGGGCTTGGCGCTTGATCTCAGCCATGTCGAGCGGAGCGACTTCGCCACGCTCGATGTCATCCAGTCCGATTTGGACTTCCCGGCGCAATTGCTCCCGGCGGATTTCCCGCACATCTTTCGATTCACTCAGCCATGCGACCAACTCGCTGCGATCCTCCGCCGGGAGTGTTGCCGCAGCGGCTTTGATTTCGTGAAGCGTGCTCATGGCGGAATGCTACCAAGCAGCTGGGAGCGCGCAAACCTCCGGTTCGCCGCGTCGCTGCGCGATGGGGGGTGTGCTTAACGCGTGGGGTTGGCGGCAGCGTTGAGTGGCTGGCGGATTTGGACGCGTTTGTCTCCCAAGCCCAGCGCGGTTGCCACGGACCTTGGGTAGCTCCAAGCATCGGGGAGATCCGTGTAGAGGGCGAGGGTCGAGCGTTCGGCGGCGAGGGCGGCGGCTTGGGGGAGGTCGAGGTGGCGGAGGACGTTCAAGTACGTCGGGCCTTCGCGGTGCGACGTGGGGAGGGCGTGGAGGTCGAGGCGGGTGACTTCGGGGATGAAGAGGGAGGCGTAGAGGGTGTTCGCGGCCATGGTGTGTTCGGATTGCAGCCAGAGCGGGATTTTCGCGAGGCCGGGCAGGGTGCGCAGGGCGGCTGCTGCTTGCTGGATGTCCCATACCTGGCCGCTTTCGAGCGATTCGCCGAGGAGGAGCAGGCGACGCTTGAGGTGGGTTTGTTTGGTCGGGGAAAGCGCGCGCCAGTTTTCCGCGCCGACTCCGCGCGGTGTGGTGTAGGCCATCGCCCACTTCGTCCCGAGGAGCATCTTGCGGGCTTCGGCGAGTGCGGCGGTGGCGGGGGTGGCGCCGGGGAATTCCGCCGGGAAGGCGGCGGCGGCGAGTGAGCGGAATTCGTCCCAGCCCTGGTCGTCGAGGATGTTGAGGACGACGAGGTCGAGTTGCTCGGGCGGCACGTCGTCGCGGTGCAGGAGCCAGAGTGGAGGAGTGAAGGGATCTTCGCTGGCGAAGCGTGTGGTCGTGAGGCGCAAGCCTTCGGCGGTGTGGACGGCGGGTTTTTCGGCGAGCATTTTCCCCGGCGTGGCGGGCCATGCGCGGAAGCAGTCTTCGCGCAGCGCTTTCATCCAGCCGTCGCGGAGCTGCGCCCACTCGGCGGCGGTGGCGGGCGGTGCTTTCGCGGTGAAGGCGGGGACGAACCACTCGTCGGCGGTGGTGACTTTTTCGTCGGCCGGGATCGTGGTGAAGACTTTGAGTTCGCGCGGCTCGTGGACTTTGCGGGCGGGCTCGTCGGTGAGATCCATGCGGTCGGTTCCTTTGAGCCAGCGGTTCAGCCAGTGGAAGGCGCCGGTGTTCAGCGGTTGCGTGTCCTTGTGCGGGCCTTCGGTGATGTGCAGACCGATCTGAGTCTCCTTGCCGAGCTTGCGGTAGAGGGCGCGGGTGCGGTTGAAGATTTCCACCACGCCGTCGAGCGGGAAGATGCCGTCGCTATCGGTATTCGCGATGAGCAGCGGGCGCGGGGCGACCAGCGCGGCGACGCGGTCGAATTCCCAGCGCTCGGTATTCACCATGAACATGCAGTCGCAGTGGCCTTCGATCGCGCCGTCGAGGATGTGATTCTTCTGCGTGGTGATGCCGGCCACGGGCACGGCGGCTTTGATCCGCTCGTCGAGCGCGGCGATCCACCACGAGTAAGCGCCGCCGCCGGAGCGCCCGGTGATGCCGAAGCGCGTGCGATCCACCTCCGGGCGCGTCTCGAGATAGTCGAGCGCACGGATGCCATTCCAGGCCTCGACTCCGGCGGGCGTGTAGCCGCGCGACGGCCACCACCAGCGTCCCTTGCTGTGCGTGCCGTGATGTTCCCCGCGGATCTCGCCGAGCTGGATGGTGTCGATGATGAGGCACACGTAGCCGTGCCGCGCAAACCACACGCCGTGATGATGGTAGCCCGTCTTGTTGCCCATGCTCACGCCGTTCTCGACGACGTTCGAGTGGCCGCAGACGTAGAGGATCGCGGGCAGTGGCTTGGACACTTCTTTCGGGCGGTAAAAGTTCGCCGTCACGTAGAGGCCGGGCCGCGACTGGAAGTGCAGCTTTTCCACCACGTAACCGTCGCCATCGACGGTGCCTGTGATCACGGGCTGGAGCGGCGTGCGCTCGGGCCACGGGTCGAGGCCAAGCATGTGCTGGAGCTGCGCCCGCATCCGGGTCTGCGTGGCGGGCCAGTTCTCTTTCGTGATGTCGCGTTGCCAGTCTGCGCCTGACACTTCCTGCACCCGGCGCTCGAGGTAGCGGTCGAAAGGCGCGGGCAGAAGTTCGCGAGGTTCGCGCTTGGCCGTTTGGGGGAGGGCGGTGGCCATCGGGAGGAGGAGGCAGAGGAAGGTGCGGAGTTTCATGGCGGGTCAGTTGGAGGTCTCATCATCATCCTCGATCTTCACCGCCAAAGTCAGCGGGATGATGAAGATGAGGATGAGGATGAAGATGATGAGGAACAACCGCGTTGCTTCCCACCTTCGTAGCGGAAACCCGCCCCTCGCGGGACATTTCCCCCGCTGTGCCACCCGCTCCCGCCCCTGCAATTTGGCTGCTTGACGGCTTCTAGCGCAGCCCCTCTTATACGCGAACTTTTCCGCCGCCGGCTCTGAATCCGGCCTGGATTTGCCTTATCCGCCACAGCCCATGAAGTTCCGCCTCCTCCTCCGTGTCGCGCTCGCGTTGTTTACGATCCTCCTGACGGTGCCGGGCAGCCACGGCCAGCAGCAGGCGCCGGGTGCGCCGGTCGTGCGGTCCATCGATGTGCAGTTTGCCGGCGCCGCGCGCATTTCCAAGGAGAAGATCCTCGCCAATATGCGGACCCGAGTCGGGCGTCCTTACAGCGAGGCGGTCGTCGAGGAGGACATCCGCAATCTCTACGCGACGGGCAATGTCTCCAACGTGCGCATCTTCGGCGAGCCTGCGGCGAACGGCGTGAAAGTGATCGTGGTCATCGCGGCCAAGGCGCAGATCGGCGAAGTGGTGTTGAATGGCCCCGACCAGGTGAAGGCGAGCCGCATCCGCAAGGAGATCAGCGCCAAGCCCGGCGACCAACTGAGCGAGGCCACGCTCGAGCAGGATCGGCAGAAGATCGTCGAATATTATGCCAACAAGGGCTTCGGCGACGTGGATGTGAGCTACGACACCGCCGTGAACGAAAAGACCGGCACCGCGCGCGTCACCTTCACCGTCACCGAAGGCGGCAAGACCATCATCCGCGACGTGAATATCCAGGGGAACAGCGAGATCAGGAGCGGGGACATCAAGAAGGTCATCAAGACGCGTCCGAAGAGCGTGCTCAATCCGCTCACCTATTTCTCGAAATCGAACCGGCTGAACAACGATCAACTCGAAGCCGATGTCGCCGCCGTGCGCGATCTTTACTTGAGTCGCGGTTACGCCGACGTGCAGGTGGGGGCGCCCCGCATCGAGCGCGGGCGCGATGGCCGGGTGGATGTCACCTTCAGCGTGAACGAGGGGCCGCAATATCGCGTGGGCCGGGTGAGTTACTCGGGCGCGCAGGTTTTCACCGACGAGGAATTGGCGAAGGATGCGAAAGTGCGCACGGGCGAGATCTACTCGCCGCAGGCCATCCGCGCGGATGTGAAGAACATCCAGGATCAGTATGGCTCGCGCGGCTACATCGACCTCAATGCCGGCGCCCAGACCCGGCGGTCGGGGCCAGGCACGATGGACGTGGCCTTCACCGTGGAGGAAGGCGTGCAGAGCTACGTCGAGAAGATCAACATCTCCGGCAACACCCGGACCAAGGACAAGGTGATCCGCCGCGAATTCGCGCTCACCCCCGGCGAAGTGTACAATACCGTGCGCGTGGATGCGTCGAAGGCGCGGCTGAACAACTTGAATTACTTCTCCAAGGTGGAGACCTATCCGAGCGACACGCTCGTGCCCGGCCGCAAGGATTTGAATGTGCTGGTCGAGGAAAAGCGCACCGGCTCCTTCAACTTCGGCGCGGGATTCAGTTCCATCGACAGCCTCCTCGGCTTCGTCGAGGTCACGCAGGGGAATTTCGACGTGACGCGCTGGCCGAACTTCACCGGCGGAGGCCAGAAATTCCGCATCCGCGCCCAATACGGCACGCGGCGCCAAGACTTCGTCATCGCGCTCACCGCGCCTTACTTCCTGGACCGCGAGCTCTCGCTCGGCGGCGAACTCTTCTACCGCGAGGCGTCGTTCGTCTCGTCGGTTTACGATGAGAAGCGGTTCGGCGGCGCGATCACCGCCCGCAAGCGGCTCGGCACCTTCACCTCGGGCCGGATCGGCTATCGCCTGGAAAACATCACGATCCAGAACCTGGACGAGGACGTCTCGGACATCATCCGAGACGAAGAAGGCACGCGCCTGAAGAGCGAACTCAGCGCCGGCGTCCTCTACGACACCCGCGACTCCGTCTTCCTCACCCGGAAGGGCGAGCGCATCGACTTCTCGGCCTTCATCGCCGGCGGTTTCCTCGGTGGCGATACGGACATCTACGGCTGGGATCTCGAGGCCTCGAAGTATTTCCTCCTCCCGTGGGACACGATCCTCACGCTCAATGGCGAACTGGCCAGCGTCAGCACCTGGGCGGACGGAGACCGCGTGCCGATCTTCGACCGGCTCTATCTCGGCGGTGCGAATAATCTCCGCGGCTTCAAATATCGCGACGTGGGACCGAAAGATGAGGACGGCGAGCCGATCGGCGGCAACAGCCTGTGGCGGATGACGGTCGAGTACACTTTCCCGATCGTCGATAAAGTGCGTGGCGCTCTTTTCTACGATGTGGGCGCGGTCGGCACCGGCTCCTATGATTTCGGCGGCGATGTGAACAGCGACGTGGGCTTCGGCGTGCGCCTCGATCTGCCGATCGGGCCCGTGCGCATCGACTACGGCATCCCGGTGCAGAGCGATCAGTTCAACGACTCGAGCGGCAAGTTTCAGTTCAACATCGGCTATCAATTTTGAACGGCTCGCGCGTTCGCGAGTCTCAGCCGCTCGCTTCTCACCCCGGCATCCTCGTCTCCCTGAATCTCCATCCATCCTCCATGAAAAAGCACGTCATCCTCACCCTCGTCCTCGCCATGCTCGGCGCCTCGGTCACCTCCGCCAGCGCGCAAGCGCTCAAGATCGGCTCCGTCGATATGAAGAAAGTCTTTGAGAGCTACTACAAGACCAAGGACGCGGAGGCCAAAATCAACGAAGCGCGCAACAACGCCAAGAAGGAGCTCGAGGACCGCCTCGACATTCAGAAAAAGAAAATGGAGGAAGTGCAGAAGATGAACACGGAGATCGAGAATCCCGCGCTCAGCAAGGAAGCCAAGGAGACCAAGACGAAGACCCGCGATGAGGCCATCGCCGAACTTCGCACCATGGATCGCGAGAACACTGAGTTCCGCGCCAATCGCGAGAAGCAACTCCAGGAGCAGTCCGTGCGGATGCGCGCCGGGATCGTCGAGGAGATCAACAAGATCGTCGAAGCGAAGGTGAAAGCCGAGAGTTACGACCTCGTCTTCGACAAGTCCGGCCCGAGCCTGAACGGCGTGCCGATCGTCCTCTACTCGCGCGACGCCTACGAATTCACCAATGACGTCGTAGCCGCCCTCAACAAGAACAAGGGCAAGGAGACCAGCGAAGCGGCCGCCCCCGCTCCGAAGAAGAAGTAGTCGGAACCGCATTTCCACCGTGCAAATCACGGTTCGAGAACTGGCCGCCCTCGTGGGCGGCCAGTTTGCCGTTGAGGCCGACGGCGGCCGCACGATCACGGGCGTCGCTGCGGCGCGCGAGGCTGGCGAGGGCGACGTGACCTTTTTTGGCAATCGAAGTACCTCGCGCAGATCAAAGCCAGCCGCGCCACGGCCACCCTGGTGCCTGCGGGATTCTCCGAGCCCATCCCGGGCATCGCGGTGCGGGTGGAG
>JBGSYE010000757.1:0-3489 GCA_041751075.1 Chthoniobacteraceae bacterium | reverse complement strand
TCCGCGATCGCCGGCACGCACTACACCTCCGGCACCGGGCCCGTGACCTTTGCCGATGCCGAGAATGGAACGAAGACCGTCAGTATCGCGCTCACCCCCGGCCCGCCGCCGCAACTCCCGCGGCAATTTAACTACACGCTGAGCGCGCCGAGCGGCTCGGCCACCCTCGCGGCGCTGATCGTCACGCGCGTCCTCATCGAGGATCCCTCCGCCACGCTGCCGGCGCCGTGGTCGCAAGCGAGCCTCGGTTCGATCACGGATTTCTCTCCGGCGGTCTCCGCGGAGGGCGCAATCGGCTCGGCCATCGCGGGCGGCTCGGCGACCACCGCCGACAACGGCCGCTTCATCTACCAGACCCGCGCCGGCGACGGTGTCATCACCGCTTTCATCGACGCTCCGCTGCCGGTGCAAAGCAGCGCGCGCTACGGCGTCATGGTCCGCGGCACCACTGCCAGCGACGTGGCGATGGCTTCGACCCAGATCGCCGGGAACAGCGTCGGCACCAATCTCGCGACCCGCAGCGTCACGGACGGAGCGATCACCCTCCTCCCAAATACGAGTAACAATTTGCTCGCCCCGCGCTGGGTGCGTCTGACGCGCAGCGGCAACTCTTTCACCGCCGAGACCTCGATCGACGGCGGCGCCTGGACGGTGCTGGGATCGGCGAACGTCACGGTGCCATCGACCGCGCTCTGGGGCCTCTACCATCACGGCGACTCCTCGGGGAATTTCCAGCTCGCCCGCTTCCGCTACGTCACGCTCACGAACATCGGCTTCCTGTCGGCGCCGACAAACTTCACCGCCACCCCGCAGGCGCCCGAGCAAATCCTCCTCGCATGGGATCCAGTCGGCGGCGCGACCTCGTATGAAATCGAGCGCCGCGCTCGCAATGCGCCCTATGCCCTGCACCAAACCCTGCCCGCGGGCACGGCGAGTTTCGCCGACGCGGTGGCGCCGGGCGTGATCTACGAATACCGCATCCGCACCAAGGGCGGCACGGCGACTTCCACCTGGGTGGTCAAGGGCACGGTGGCTCCGGGCACCGCCAGCCCTTACCATCTCTGGCTACAGACCAACGGACTGCCGATGGACGGCTCCGGCGCCGGGGCGCCGGCATTCTCGTTCGTCAGCGACGGAGTCTCGAATGCGATGAAATTCTCGCTCGGGCTGAGCCCGCTGACGCGCGGCTATTTCGGACGCCTGATCGCGGACACGATCGTCATCGAAGGGCAGATTTATAACTCGCTCACCTACACCCGCCCGGAGCCAGCTCCCGACGGCAACGTCTATTCCGTGCCCGTCAGTTCCAGCCTCGGCGGATGGTCCACGGCGGACACCTTGGAAATCGCCAACAGCGTCGCCGGCAGTCTGCGCACGATCACCATCCGCGACACCGTGCCCGCGAGCCCGGCGGCGCCGCACCGCTTCATCCGGCTCGAGGTCTTCGTGCCGTAGCGGGAGAAGCTCGAAGTGCGAAGCGCGAAGCTCGAAACAAATTCCAAGCGCGTCCAATCTCGGAAAGCGGCTCGCAAGGCGCGCAGCGAAGCGTTTCGGGCTTTCCGATCCTTTAGAGGTTGTTTCGAGCTTCGAGTTTCGAGTTTCGAACCTCCCCCGTCAGGGCGTAACGCCGAGCGCCGGCCTTGAAAGGTTCACGCCCTTGCGCCGCGCGTGGTCGATCATCTCGCCGAGTTCCCGCTTGCGCTCGGCCTCCGGCAGAAAATTGATCCGCGCCATCTCCTCGCCGAAAGCCCGGACGTGGAAGTCGTACATCACTTTGTGCAAGCGGCGGCGCTGCGCGGGCGTGAGCGGTTTCTCCTCTGGCGATTTCATGGCTCGATGCCGTGGAAGTTTTCTGTGGCGACCGGAAGCCACTCTACTACATCCGGACCGACTGTCACCGCGACAGTCTCCTTCACTTCCGCAAGCATGCGCTCGATCCCATAGGCTCGCAGAGGATTGGGCGGAAGGTGCTCCCCAGCGCAGGCCAGGCGGATTGCGTGAGACTCTGGGAGCGCGGCACTCCGCCCGGCGTGTGCCCGCCGCACCGCTGAGGTATAGGGCCGGAGATGCCGCTGGTGGATGCGAATGCGCAACTCGTCCAACTCGCTCCAGAAGGCCCGTTCAGCACCCAGCAGCCGCTTCATGCGAAGCGTGTCGGCGAATGGCGCGAGCCGCAGAATGGGGCGGATTTCCGCCAGTGGAGGAGGAATCGAGACGCTCGGAGCAAAGCGCCGCAGCACTTCGAGTTCGTGGATATGCAACCAGCCGCGGATCTCCTGGGCTTCGAGCATCTGGCCGCCGAGCGCCGTTGCGAAAGGCCAATCCTTCTCGCGATTCGTGCGCTTCATCTCCGCCACTACATGCGGATCGACGTAGAAACCACGCAGCCTCTCGCCCCACGGCGCGCTTCCCCGCGGCGCGACGCCAAAAATATCCAGGCACACCTCATCCGGCGGCGCCTTCCATACGAGGTGCGCCGTCCATCCACCGCGCAGCCAGCGCGCGTCGAGGGGCGGCGAGAGATTGCCGCGATACGTCGGCGCGATGTCGCGCACTCGCGTCGCGGCGATGAGATCGAGGAAGCGATCCGCCGACTCCGCCGCGCACAGGACATCGCAATCTTTCGTCGTCGTGGAGACTCCGAAATGCACACACGCCATGCCGCTGGTGATCGCGCAGGTGATGCCGCGCGATTGCGCCTCGGCGACGAGGCCGGTGAAAAAGGATTCGATTTCCGCGTAGGTCATCATCTCGGGCATGGCGCGATCCGAGCAGTGCCGCGCGGAAACTTCCAGCCGCAAGCGGGGCGATTGACCGCGCCGGAGGGCGTCTCCATAGTGCGCGGCTCGCCATGCCGCTCTCTCGCACCCGCAACTTCTGCATCATCGCCCACATCGATCACGGGAAGACCACGCTCTCCGACCGCCTGCTCGAATTCACCGGCACGATCCAGAAGCGCGAGCAGCAGGACCAGATGCTCGATTCGATGGACCTGGAACGCGAGCGCGGCATCACCATCAAGGCGCATCCCATCGCGATGACTTACAAGGCCAGGGACGGGCACACGTACAAGCTCAACCTCATGGACACGCCGGGCCACGTCGATTTCGCCTACGAAGTCTCCCGCTCGCTCGCCGCGTGCGAAGGCGCGCTGCTCATCGTCGATGCCGCGCAGGGCGTCGAGGCGCAGACAGTTGCGAACGTGCATCTCGCCAACAAACAGGGCCTCACGCTCATCCCCGTCATCAACAAAATCGACCTGCCGAACTCCGACATCCCGACGGTGCGGCGCCAGCTCGAAGACATCCTCACCATCCCCGGCGACGACGCCGTGCTCGCCAGCGCCAAGGCCGGGATCGGCATCGAGGACATCCTCGAAGCCATCATCGAACGCATTCCGCATCCGAAGGGCCACGCCCACGACGCTCTGCGCGCTCTCGTTTTCGACTCCACCTTCGACACGTATCGCGGCGTCATCGTCTATGTGCG
>JBGSYE010000756.1:0-3935 GCA_041751075.1 Chthoniobacteraceae bacterium | reverse complement strand
GACATTCATGTGATGATTTGCGGGTTAGGACTGCTGTTGAGGTAAAGATGCGAGTTGGGTCAGACGGTGCCGGTGCTTTTTGATCGCTGCGGCCGAGGCCACGCCCATGCGCACGGCCCGAAGCTCCAGAGCGATCCGCCGGTTCTCGGCCCGCGACTGCTCGATCGAGATCGAGCCGTCGGCGACGCCGCTGAGAAGCGCCAGGCTTTCGTCGAGCAGGCGATTGAGGGTTGCCGTTATGGCGTCGGTGCTGTGCGGTTTCATGGCTCCGTTGGAGGGATTGGCGGCGGGGGCGTAGCTGCCGCGGATGGAGAATTGTCACGCAGGATCGTGATCTTCACCGGCCCGCGCGGCGGGAAGGCTTTCGTGATGGCATCGGAGATGGCTGCCGCTGCGCCTCGAGGGGTCCGGCCCGACTCCGCGGCGGCCAAAAATTCCTTCAATCTGGCAATGTGAATCGGCCTCATCTCAGCGTCCACCGCATCGAACCACGGCACGAGCTTGGGATAGACGTCGAGGAAGCGCAGGTCGCCATCGACGTTGGGGGGAATGCATCCCTCGGGATAAGGTAGTAGCGGCGCCCCCTCGCCGGTGGCCAGGAAATCCGGACTGACGGAAAAGGCGTGCCAGGCGCGGAGCACCAACGAAACGGGCACGCGTAGGCGTCCCCGCTCATAGGCTTCGAGAGTCTCGCGCGGGAGGCCACAGCGCCGTGCGAACTCGCCTACGGAGATTCCCATTTGCAACCGCACGGCACGAAGGCGGCGCCCGGAAGGCCCAAAGCCGAAATGACAATGACGAAAAATCCACCTCAGGCCCGGCGGGAAAATAGCGGGCCGCGCGCAACCGCGCAATCAGCCAATGGCACACGTCGCACCGGTGCGACGCCTACAGACGCCGGAGCAAAGTCTCCGCATCCCGCGGTTGCCGAATGCGCTCCAGAAGAGCCGGCACCACCCGCGAATCAAGCGCCCAAGCGCATCCCCAAGGCGCGGCGCACGCCGGGAGCAAAGGAATGGAAGGTCGCGAGTGTGCGCAAAACGGCTCCCGTGCAACCGCTCTGCAATACCACGGCGAAGTGCGTTCAGTATTGGAAAGAGCATATCGCGACCGCACCGCACTTCTCCCCGGAAGTGGAGACAGTGAGCGCGCTGGTTTTGAATACGAAGCCGGGCTTGCGCGGCCACTACATCGTCGGCACGGGCTCCCTCAATGAGTGCCAATGCCATCCGCGCGAGGTCTTCCGCGCCGCGGTCATCGGTGGCGCCTACGCGGTCGTAGTGATGCACAATCATCCCAGCGGCGACCCGAACCCGTCGGAGGCGGATCGCCGGCTGACTACCCGTCTGCGTGAAGAGGGAAATCTACTCGGCATCGTGTTCCAAGATCATGTGATCGTGGGCCGGGACACATACTACTCATTCGAGGGTGCGCGCGCCGCGGATGCGGAGCTCGACCGAGCGCTCGCAGTTCGGCGCGCCGAGCGGAATATCGATCGTCGCCGCCCGCGTGAAAGCTGCGCGGATCGTGTTGCTGGCTGGCCGGTCCGTCGAACTCGACGGGACCGAACTCACGAAGCGGCAGGCGAAAATGCTCTTCACCGCACTTCGCCCAAGGACGGCGAAACTGACGATTCGGAACAGTCCTTTGAGCGAGGAGGAATTCACTCGGGCGTGCGCAAAGATCGGATGGTCGGGAAGGGTCGTCGATGTCTCCGGTGGTGAGGCTGCGGTGAGCAAAGAGGAGGTCGCATCGCTTGATGATGGGGATCACCAGCCGGTCCCCAACGTCGAAGCGCTCATGACGCTGAAAGCTGAACTCGCGGCGGCGCGGGCGGAACTGGACACTCTGCGCGGCGAGGAAGCCGATGCGTTTCTTCAACCTCACGAGGAGCGCTTCACGCCGGACGGTCTTGCCGCCCTCAAGAAGTTGTGGTTCTGCGACCCGGAGATCGTGAAGGCCATCACCGCGCAAGCTGCGAAGTAGCCTGCAACCGGCGCCGGCCTCAGCGATGGGGCCGGCGCTTTTTGCGTCTGCGCGTGATCGGTGTCGCGGTGCGCTTCACATCAGACCAAAGGCGGAAAGAAGATCGAGCGGGTTGAACAAGTATTGATCGTCGCCCTCCACTGGCTCCGCGATCCACGGGGCGGGACCGCCTTCGGAACTGATGGTGCTGCAACGGCAATAGAGATGCCAGGGAGGGCAGTACCGCCTGATGGCCTGGCTTCCGTAAGGCATCACGGCGCCGCCCAGGAGCGTGCAACGGGCACAGCACTGCGCGGTCTCGTACTCCTCACCGACGTAGAGGGAATCAGGATCGGGGTTCACCCACTCCACCATGTATTGCGCCTGGCAAACAACGCCCCGATAGAAAAGCGCTGCTACCTCGAAGGCAGGATGAAGGCTCCCGTTCGCCTTGAGGAAGCGTTGCACAGCATTTGGAAGGGTGTCCTTGCCGGCTACGACGGGGCGGATCAACCAGTGCGCAGTTGCGGTCTGTGCGAGGTCATCGCTGAGCGGTAGGAAAAAACGTTCGCCCGCTCGACTGGAGTGAAGTTCTGGACTTGCGACCAAGCACAAGGCTGGAGCTTTGGAAAGAGCGAGGGGAATCGATTTGCCACCCCGCCCTTACACCGCGTTGCGAGCATCCTCGCAACGCGGAAGCGGCCGGCGGTAGTTCGCCGCGGGCGGCGGTCCTGCACGATCATTGCAGGAGCACGGCAAGACAATTGCGGCGAAGTGACGGGTTGGATGGGGCCGCAATTCGTGTTTCAGGTTTCAGGTTCGCGTTGGCAGGTCACTTGGCGGAAATCTGCCGCTCGAAATGTTCGTACGCCGGGGAGAGACCTGAAACATGCCCGACGTGGAGAATTCCGCCGAATCTCCAGCCATCCGCGAAGTGAAGCGGCAGTCCGCCCTGGCATCGCTGGCGGAAGTTCCTGCCAAGCGGCTGTTTAAGGGATTCCTACACCAAATCAGTCCCACTAAGGGTTTCGCCGACTGACCTGCCAACGTACAACAGGGTTTAGAGAGAGTGCCGAGGAGGGGACTCGAACCCCTACACCTTGCGGTACCAGATCCTAAGTCTGATGAGTTACAGAGGAGTGCTTGTCTTGGTGCCAGTTTGGTGCCATTATTTCGGGCATGAATTCTGAACTTTCAAAACCTGTTGGGAAGCGTCGCCGGAAGGAAGATCAATGGCCCAAGATTCGCGAGGTGGTCAAGAATGCGCGACGTATGTTTTTGGTGGACGCTCGCATTCAAGGCAAGGGAGAGCGGTTCTTCTTCGACACCAAAACCCATGCCGAAACCAAGGCCGATGCACTCCGCCTGAAGCGCGTGAACGAGGGCAAGGCGGGGGTGAATATCCCAGAACGCCTGCGAGTGGAGGCGCTCGTCTGCCAGGAGAAGCTCACCGCCGTCGGCGCCACGCTGACGGTCGCCACCGAGTTTTATTTGCGGAACGCGAAACCGGCCGGGGGCACTCGCACTTGCAAAGCCGCGACCGAGGAGTTGCTCGCGACGAAGCGCCAGGCGGGCAAACGCGAGAGCTATCTCAAGGCGCTGAAGTGGTCGCTCGGACGGTTCAATACCACGTTTGGGGAGCGCGACCTGAACGAGGTTCTGCAGCCGCAAATCGAAGAGTGGTTAGGGGAGCAGAAGTTCGGACTCGCCACGCGCCGAGCCTATATCCGGGACGTTGGGATCGTGTTCAACTATGCGGTGAAGCGCGGCTACTGCGCGGTCACTCCTGTTGCGAACATTGAGCGGCCTGTGCTGGAGGACGATGCGCCGGAAATCTTCACGGTTGATCAGGCGTCGGCGCTGCTGACCGCGGCGGAGACAAATCCTGACCTTGAGCTTGTCCCGGCGATTGCGATCGGTCTGTTCGCCGGCTTGCGGACGGCCGAGCTGCGGAAGCTGGAGTGGAAGGA
>JBGSYE010000755.1:0-19378 GCA_041751075.1 Chthoniobacteraceae bacterium | reverse complement strand
TACGGCTCTAATTTGTCCCATGAGCACCCTCTCTCACACCGCTCCCGCCGGCCAATGTCTCACCGCCGAACAAGTCCGCGCGCTGATCGCCGAGGCTTGCCCTCCGAAGGATTATCGCGACAGGAAGGTGCTGCTCATCGTGCCGGATGCGACCCGCACTTGTCCGCTCGGGACGCTCTTTTCCGGGCTCTTCGAGCGCATCGGCGCGGCGACCAAGGCCTTCGACGTGATGATCGCGCTCGGCACGCATCAGCCGATGAGCGAGGAGGCGATTTGTGAGCGGCTGGAGATTTCGCTGGAAGTGCGGCGGGCGAAATACGGGACGGTCCGCTTTTTCAACCACGAGTGGGACAATCCCGCAGCGCTGCGCAACATCGGGCATCTCTCGACCGCCGACACGCGCGGGCTCACAGGCGGGCTCTTCGAGATGGAAGTGCCGGTGAATGTGAACGCGAAGGTGTTCGACTACGACCAGATCATCATCATCGGGCCAGTCTTCCCGCATGAGGTCGTCGGCTTCTCGGGGGGGAACAAATATCTCTTCCCCGGTGTGAGCGGGCCCGAGGTGCTGAACTTCTTCCACTGGCTAGGCGCGGTGGTCACCAATCCGATGATCATCGGCAACAAGTGGACGCCGGTGCGCAAGGTCGTCGATCACATCGGCCGCTTGGTAAGCGTCCCGAAGCTCTGCATGTGCATGGTCGTCGATGACGCGCAGCTCGCGGGACTTTTCATCGGCACGCCGGAGGGCGCGTGGGATCAAGCCAGCGAACTCTCGAAGCGCCTGCACATCGTTTACAAGGACCGCCCTTTTCACACCGTACTGAGCTGCGCGCCGAAGATGTACGACGAGATCTGGGTGGCGGGAAAATGCATGTACAAGCTCGAGCCCGTGATCGCCGATGGCGGCGAACTCATCATCTACGCACCGCACGTCCACGAGCTCAGCATCACCCACGGCGAACACATCCGGCGGGTCGGCTACCACTGCGTCGAGTATTTCCGCAAGCAGTGGGACAAGTTCAAAGACGTCCCTTGGGGCACCCTCGCTCACAGCACCCATGTGCGCGGGATCGGCACTTATGAAGACGGTGTGGAAAAGTGCCGCGTGCAGGTGACTCTCGCCACTGGCATCCCCGAGGAGATCTGCCGCGAGGTGAATCTCGGCTACCGCGACCCGGCGACGATCGAGCCGGCCGAGTACGCGGATCGCGAGGACGAAGGCATCCTCTACGTGCCGAAAGCCGGCGAGATGCTCTACCATCTCAAGCAGCGCCCGGCGTGGGCTCGCGAGATGTAGCCGGCGAGCAGGCAGGCAAACCCCGGATGGCCCGGTAGAAGGCCCCTCCCGATGGCCCGCTGGCTGCTCTCGACGGGGGCACGAATATGACGACCACACCAGCCCCAGCCAAACGTGTCCTCTTTGTGGACGATGAGGATGCCCTGCTCGATCTCTACCGGATCGCCTTCGAGAAGGAGCAAAAGGAATGGGACGTGGAATTTGCCCAGGACGCCCCCGAGGCGCTCGAAATGATGGATACGGAGCCCTTCGACGTGGTGGTCACGGATATGCGAATGCCGCAGATGTCGGGCGCGGAACTGGTGGTCGAGGTGATGAAGCGACATCCGAAAACTTCGCGGCTGATCCTCTCGGGATACGCCGACCAGGAGCAGGTCGCCCGTTGCATCGGCGCGACGCATCAATTCATCGCCAAGCCCGTAGGTCTGAAGGCGCTGCGAGCGACTATCTGCCGGGTATGCTCGCTCGACACCTGGCTCGGCGACGAAAAGCTGCGCGCACTGGTCTCGCAACTCCGCACCGTGCCGAGCCTGCCGTCGCTGTATTTCCGCATCAATGAAGCGCTGGCCAATCCGGACACTTCCGTCGAAGAGGTCGCGGCGATCGTCCAGCAGGATCCCGGCATGACCGCGAAGATCCTCCAACTGGTAAATTCAGCTTTCTTCGGGATTGCGCGACGGATCACCAGCCCGGTGGAAGCGGTGCAATTCCTCGGCGTGGGCCGGCTGCGTTCGCTGGTGCTCTCGCTGCATGTCTTCTCGTGCTTCGACGAATCGAAGATGGCCGACTTCTCCATCGAGAAAGTCTGGAGCCACAGCATCGCGTCGAGTTCGGTGGCCCAAAAAATTGCCAAGCTCGAGAAGGCCGATCGCGTGGCCAGCGATGAGATCTTCGTGGCCACCATGCTCCACGACATCGGCAAGGTGATGCTGGCATCGAGCCTGCCGGACCTTTTCATGGAGGCGATGAAGCTCGCGGCCGAAAGACAGATTTCGCGTGTCGAAGCGGAACGCGAAGTTTTCGGTGTCGGCCACAGCGAAGTCGGCGCGTATCTGCTCGGGCTCTGGGGCCTGCCGGTCACGATCGTCGAAGCGATCGCCCTCCATCACGAGCCGCTGAAGAGCGGCGTGAGGGCATTCAGCCCGCTCGCGGTGGCGCACGTCGCCAATGCGCTCGAAAAGGAGATCAACGATCCTGGAGCGGGCAAAGACCGCGAACTGCTCGATGAGCAATACATCGCCGAGATCGGGATGGAGTCGCGCCTCGATGCGTGGCGGGACGCCGCGCGGGAAGCGCTCGGCAAGTAACGAGAGAGCGGACCCATACGGCATCGCAGGTCAGCCGCGTTCGCGGAATTTCTGACGCACCTCAGGGGTGGCTGAGTGGCATCGGCGCACACGCGCAACTTGTGTCCAAGAACGCCTGCTCCAGAGTGGTCGTGCAGCCGGACATCACATTCCCCTTTCCTCATGCACTCCCCACTCGATCTCACGCGCCGCCACTTCCTCGGCCAGATGACCACCGGCCTCACGGGCGTCGCGCTCTCGCGGCTGCTGGCGGGTGAACTGACTGCCGCCCCGATCCCGCAGCCGCACTTTGCGCCGAAGGCGAAGCAGGTGCTGCAAATCTTCTGCCCCGGAGCGGCGTCGCATGTGGACCTGTGGGACTACAAGCCGATGCTGGAAAAATTCCACGGCACGCCGATGCCGGGCGCGGAGAAGGAGGTCACCTTCCAGGGTAAGAATGGCAACCTGATGAAATCGCCGTGGCCCTTCGTCCCGGCGGGCCGGAGCGGGAAGATGATCTCCTCGATGCTCCCACACATGGCGGCGCATGTGGATGACATGGCCTTCATCCACAGCATGGCCTCGCGCACGAATACGCACGGGCCTGGCTGCATCTACATGAATTCGTGCTTCACCCGCGAAGGCTTCCCCAGCGCGGGCTCGTGGGTGAGCTACGCGCTCGGCTCGACGAATGAAAACCTGCCGACCTACGTGGCGATCCAGGATTTGCGCGGCGAACCGCCCAACGGAAAGGCAAACTGGAGCAATGGATTTCTGCCCGCGCAGTTCCAGGCCGTGTCGATGGCCGCGCAGCAGCCGCTGCGGAATCTCGCGCGGCCAGCGTCGATCCCGCCGGAGCAGGAGAAGGCCACGCGGGACTTCCTCCGCTTCATCAACGCCGGGCACGCGGCGGCCCATCCGGGCAACGACGAACTGCGCGCCCGCATGGCGGCGTATGAATTGGCCGCGAAGATGCAGCTCACCGCGCCGGAGGTCAGCGATCTCTCGCAAGAGCCGCCGCATATTCACACGCTCTACGGCACCACCGACCGCAATAAGCTCAAGGCCGCCTACGCAAAGAATTGCCTGCTTGCCCGACGTTTCCTCGAACAGGGCGTGCGCTACGTGAGCCTCTACTGCGCCTCCCGTGCCAGCGCCGTGGATGGCCTCTTGAATTGGGACGCGCACAAGACGCTCAAGGCCGACTACGAGCGCCATTGCCCGATCTTCGATCAGCCGACCGCCGCGCTGCTCACCGACCTGAAACAGCGCGGCATGTTGGAAGACGTGCTGGTCGTGTGGTGTACTGAATTCGGCCGCATGCCCACGCACCAGGAGGGCACCAGCGGGCGCGACCACAATCCCGATGCCTTCACCACCTGGATGATGGGCGCGGGCGTGAAAGGCGGCGTGAGCTACGGCGCGACGGACGACTTCGGCCGCCGCTCAGTGGTCGATGTGGCCACCGTCTATGACTTCTACGCCACCGTGCTGCACCTGCTCGGGCTGAACCACGAGAAGCTGACCTATTACCACAACGGCGCGAATCGCCGCCTCACCGACGTGCATGGGCATGTCTTGAAAAGCATCCTCGCCTGATTCCCGCTCATGAAATCGCTCGCGACCCTGCTTTCGTCATTCGGCATTTTGCATTCGGCATTCGCCGCCGCGGACGGCATCGCCTTCTTTGAGCAAAAAGTGCGTCCGGTGCTCGTCGAGCATTGCTACGAATGCCACAGCGCCGAGGCGAAGAAGCTGAAAGGCAATCTCTACCTCGACTCGAAGACGGGCTGGGAAAAGGGCGGCGACAGCGGCGATCCAATCATCGTTCCCGGCAGGCCCGAGGCCAGTCTGCTCATCCGCACCGTGCAACATCTCGAGGAGGATCTGGAGATGCCGCCGAAGAAGCCGAAGCTGCCCGACGCGGTGATCGCCGACTTGGTGACGTGGGTGAAGATGGGAGCTCCGGATCCGCGCGACGGCGCGACGATCGAAGCTAAGCGCGGGGACAAGTCGTGGTGGTCGCTCCAGCCGATCGCGAAGCAGTTCGCACACGACAGCATCGACGGCTTCATCACCGCGAAGCTCGCGGAAAAGAAACTGGCGCCGAATCCCCCCGCAGATCCATGTGCGCTCATCCGCCGGATGACTTACGATCTCCACGGTCTCCCGCCAGCGCCGGAGGAGGTAGCGGCATTCGCGACCGAATCAACCCGCAATCCGCAATCCGCAGTCCGCAATCTCATCGACCGCCTGCTCGCCTCGCCACGCTACGGCGAACGCTGGGGGCGGCATTGGCTCGACGTGATCCGCTTCGGGGAGAGCAATGGCTTCGAGCGCAATGTCATTGTCGATGATCTCTGGCCGTTCCGCGATTACGTCATCCGGTCGATCAATGACGACAAGCCGTTCACTCAGTTCATCACCGAGCACCTCGCGGGAGATGTGATCGGCAAGGACGACCCGCAGGTCGAGGTCGGCAGCGCTTTCCTCGTCGCGGGGCCTTATGACGACGTCGGCAATCAAGACGTGGTCGCGCAAAAGAACATCCGCGCCGCCACGCTCGACGACATCATCACCGCGACGGGTGGCGCCTTCCTCGGCCTCACCGTGAACTGCGCGCGCTGCCACGATCACAAGTTCGACCCGATCCCAGCGGAGGATTACTACCGGCTGCGCGCGGCCTTCGAGGGCATCGCGCATGGGCGGCGGGTGATCGCCACGAAGGAGGCACGCGAAGCCCACGCGGCTGCCATCAAACCGCTCGCGCAAAAACTCCGCGACCTCGAAGCCCAGCGCACCGCGCTCGACGGCACCATCGATGCCCGCGCCAAGGCGGAATCTTCCAGCGCCAAACCCACGCGGCCGAAAGTCGATCAGTTCGGCACGGACGAGACGTTCGCGCCCGTCCAGGCCCGGTATCTCAAGTTCGTCATCCACAGCCTCACGAGCGACAACCAGGCCAAACCGCCACGCGGCGGGCAGGGCGGCAAACTCACTGAATTCCAGGTCTGGAGCGCCATCGCGCCGGATCGCAACGTCGCCCTCGCCACCAATGGCGCCACCGCGGAAGGTGCCAAATCCACCGTCGCCGAGGACTTCCCCGAAGCCTACGGCCCGCAATACTGCATCGACGGTCAGCGCGGGGAGGCGTGGTTCATCGGCAATCCGGCGGTGCTCACGCTGACCTTTGCCCGTCCCGAGAAGATCGACCGCATCACCTTCATCAACGCCCGCGGCGACCGGGACACCGACGAAAGCAAGGTGCGCGGTGCGACGCCCTGCGAATATGAAATCCAAACCTCCCTCGACGGCCGGACGTGGATCACCGTAGCGAGCGACGAGGGCCGCGAGCCGTGGACGCCCGCGCACGGCATCGCCAAAGCGCGTCGGCGCATCATCACGGCCGAGGAAACCCAGTCGCTCGCCGCATTCGACAAGAAGATCGCCGCCACCAAATCCGCGCTCGCGAAGATTCCAGCGCTCCCGCAGGTCTGGGCCGGCACTTACGCGCAGCCAAAGGAGCCCACTTTCATCCACAAAGGCGGCGATCCCATGAAGCCCGGCGAACCCGTCGCGCCCGCCAGTCTCGAGGTACTCGATCGCGTCACCGAGCCGTATGAGTTGAAGGTCGATGCTCCCGAGGGCCAGCGACGTCTGGCGCTGGCGAAATGGATCGCCAGCCACGAGAACCCGCTCACGGCACGCGTGCTCGCCAATCGCGTGTGGCAGTATCACTTCGGGACCGGCCTCGTGAATACGCCCAGCGACTTCGGCTTTCTCGGCAGCAAGCCGACGCATCCCGAGCTGCTCGACTACCTCGCCACGCGCCTCATCGCGAATGGCTGGAAGCTCAAGGCGCTGCATCGCGAGATCCTGCTCTCGCAGACCTACCAGCAGAGCGCTGCGTATCGCGCCGACGCCGCGAAGGAAGACCAGGACTCCCGCCTGCTCTGGCGCTTCCCGCCACGCCGGCTCAGCGCCGAGGAGATTCGCGACACCCTGCTCACCGTCGCGGGCAAGCTTCAACTCGACCCGATGGGCGGCCCCGGTTTCCGCCTCTACAAATTCACGCAGAACAACGTCTGCACTTACTTCCCACTCGATGCGCACGGTCCCGAGACTTACCGCCGCACCGTCTATCATCAGAACGCGCGCGCCAGCGTCGTCGATGTGCTGAATGACTTCGACCTGCCCGACATCGCCTTCGCCGCACCGAAGCGGGCGAACACGACCACGCCCCTCCAGGCTCTCACTTTACTGAACCACAGCTTCACCCTCGAGATGGCCAGCGCCCTCGCCGCGCGGCTCGGTAAAGCGGATCCCGTCGCTACGGCCTACCTCCTCGCCTTCCAGCGCGAGCCGTCCGCAAAGGAGCGCGCCGCCGCCGAAAAACTCATCGCCGCGCACGGACTCGAAGCGTTCTGCCGCGCGCTGCTAAATGCGAACGAACTGCTCTACCTCGAGTAGCAAACGGCGCCGCCACCGCCGCCACCGCGCGGCCTCAAGCGGCGAGTGACTCGGGCTCCCACGGCATGACGTAGGAGAAGAGATTCGACGGCTCCGGAAGGGAAATCGACTGGAGTGCGCGGAGCCCGTTCGTCCGCTTGATCCGTAATGGCTGGGAGGGGCTGAAACGCGCGGCGATGAATCCTTCCTTGGCCTCCTGAACGAGGCCGGAGGGGCCGAAGACGGCCGCGTACTCAGCGCCGGCGACTGCCTCGGCGAGCGCGCTCGGCGCCACCCGCGCGGCGCGCGGCCACTGTCGCAAGGCAGTCGGTACAAAAACGCTCATGGATCGTCTCTGCTGCAACTGCCGTGCCAGTCGAATAATCTCCATAGACGAGATTGCGGACCTCTGCCCGCAGGGTTTGCGCCGCTTCATCTCCGGCCCTACAAGCTCCGCCCCATGAAGACCGTGCTCGAGGTCATCCAAGTGACCACCCCCTACTTTCAAAAGTGCGGCATCGAAAACCCGCGCCTGAATATCGAGCATCTCCTGGCGCATGTGCTTGGGATGAAGCGGATGGAACTCTATCTCGAATTCGATCGACCGCTCGGAGACTCGGCGCTCGATCCGCTGCGTGGGCTGGTGAAAAGGCGGGCCGCAGGCGAGCCGCTCCAGCATCTGCTCGGCACGGTGGAATTCTGCGGACGAACCTTTGCGTGCGACAAACGCGCGCTGATTCCCCGCCCGGAGACCGAGCAGCTCTGCGAACTCATCCTGGCCGAATCCCCCGCCCGCCGCTTCGTCGATGTCGGCACGGGGAGCGGAGTGATCGCGATCACGCTCGCCGGCGCCTGGCCGGAGGCCGCTGCAGAGGCTGCAGATCTCTCAGAGGATGCCCTCGCGCTCGCGCGCGAAAATGCGACGCGCCATGGCCTCGCGGAACGCATTCATTTTCACCGCAGCGATCTCCTCGCCGCCCTCAAGGGGGAATGCGACCTCATCGTCGCCAACCTGCCCTACATCGCCACCGCGGAGATTTCGAAGCTCGCTGCCGAAGTGCAGCACGATCCCGGAACTGCGCTCGATGGCGGCCGCGATGGAGCCGGCATCATCCGCCGTCTCATCGCCGAGGCCGCGGGGCATCTCCGCGGAAAGCTCGCGCTCGAGATCGGCCACGACCAGGCCGCAGCGCTCGGCGCGGAGCTCGCGCGGCACAATTTCCAAGACATCCGCAGCGTGTGCGACTACCAAGGTCGCGACCGATTTCTCTTCGCGACTTATGGATAAAATCCTCGTTCATGGCGGCAGCAAACTCTCCGGCACCGTCCGCATCAGCGGCTCGAAAAATTCCGCGCTGCCGATCCTCGCCGCCACGCTGCTGACGAAGGAACCGTGCGTGATCCATCATGTACCGGACCTCAGCGACATCCACTACATGCTGCAGATCTTGTCGCACCTCGGCGCGCAAGTGGAGCGCGCCAGCGGCACCGTCACGGTGCAGGCGGAGAAGATCATCACCGAGGCGCCCTACGAGATCGTGCGGAAGATGCGCGCGTCGGTCTGCGTGCTCGGCCCGCTGCTCGGGCGGGAGAAAGAGGCGACGGTCTCGCTGCCGGGCGGCTGTGTCATCGGCGACCGTCCGATCGACCTGCACCTCAAAGGCTTTGAAGCACTCGGCGCCGCCCATCGCATAGACGCGGGCAATGTAAAAGTCTTTGCGAGCACGCTGACCGGCGGCGTGATCAATCTCCGCGGCAAACAGGGCCCGACCGTGCTCGGCACCGACAATGTAATGATGGCCGCCGTGCTCGCCGAAGGCGTGACCGTGATCGAGAGCGCCGCCGCCGAACCGGAGGTCGTCGATCTCGCGAATTTCCTGAACAAGATGGGCGCGAAGATCGAAGGCGCGGGCTCGCGCCGCATCCTGATCGAAGGCGTGAAGGAGCTGCACGGAGCGGAGCACGAAGTCATCCCCGATCGGATTGAGGCGGGCACCTTCCTCGTCGCCGGAGCGATCGCGGGCCATGAGGTGAAGCTGCGCCGCGCTGAAGCCGCCCACCTTACCTCCGTCATCGATGCCCTCAAGCGCTCCGGCTTTGACATCACGGCGGAGGCCGACAACATCACCATCAAGCGCAACGGTGCAGCGAAATCGCTCGAACTCACCACCGAGCCGTATCCCGGATTTCCGACCGACATGCAGGCGCAGATGTGCGCGCTGCTCGCCAAAACCGCAGGGATCAGCGTCGTCACCGAGACGGTCTTCCCCCAGCGCTTCATGCACGTCTCCGAGCTGAAGCGCATGGGCGCGGACATTTCGCTGAATGGTCCGACCGCGATCATCAAAGGCGTCGAGCGCATCAGCGGCGCGCCGGTGATGGCCAGCGACCTCCGCGCCTCCGCGGCCCTGGTGCTCGCGGGCCTGCATGCCGATGGCATCACGGAAGTGAACCGCGTGTATCACATCGACCGCGGCTACGAATCGATCGACGAAAAGCTCAACGGTCTCGGCGCGCACCTCGAGCGGGTGAAAGCGGCGAAGTAGAGCGAGTGTGCCGACAGGCCACTCGCTATCGGGAGCGGTTCGAGGAACAGTTGCCGGCGCTCTTTTTTCCAGTCGAGCCAGGCGCGCGATAGCGAGTGGCCTGACGGCACACTCGCTCTACGGCTTGTGGCCGTTTTCCCCTTCGTGCTTCGGCTCATCCTTCGCCGGCAGCGCGACCGTCGCCGTCCCTCCCCCACCCCCGAAGAGCCGGCCAAAGATGCGCTTCGGGGACGACTTGCCGCTTTCCTCTTCGCTCAGTTCGTGATGCGCGTCGCTCTTCGCCGTCTCCCAGGCGGGTGCAAAACCGGGCGCCGAGATGAGCATGCGCTTCTCGGCGCGGGCGTAGATTTCCAGATCGCGCTGGAGCTTGCGATCCGAGGTGTCGTTCAGCGAGTTCACCTTCACGCGGAGATTCTCGTTCTCCTTCCGCAGGATCTCCTGCTCGCCCTTGATCCGCTGCATGGACTCGGCCTCGATCTGCAGTTTGTCGCTCAGGTAGCTCTTGTAGCGGCGGAATTCGCCCTTGAGCTTGAAGTGCTGATAGAGCGCCAGCACGAGAAAGACGCAGCCGAGGTAGAAGCCGAGGGCAAATGGACTGAGGAAGAGTTCTTGGTTCACGGTGAGAAATGTGGAGTGGCGGTGAATCGCTCCGCAAGGGTTAGCAGGAACAGTGCGGAATCAGTGCGGTATTGCAAGGCTGCCACGGGAGATTCTTCCGGCTCGCTCACCGTGCGGCCCGGGAGCGGCGCAGTTTTTCAAATGCACCGGATGTGTGCGCGTACGCCGGATACTCCCGGGGCGCGTCTTGGGGTCGGTAGCGGAAATGTTTGTACGCCCAAAGATAGAGATCCGGGCGCGCTCGGACCACGGGCTCGAAGACCTCCCAGCAGCGTTGCGCGATCTCCCCCACACTCATCTCCGGCATCACCTCGATCGCGGGACGCGCGATCACTCGCACGGTGCCATCGTTTCGCGGTTCGGTGAAGACGGGGACGAGCACGGCCCCCGCGCGTTGCGCGAGCACGGCGTGCAGCAGCGGCACGCACATTTCCATCCCGAAGCCCTCGATGATCGTCGCCGCCTGCGCGGGCCGCAGATTCAGGTCGAGGAGCATCCCTGTTGCGCCGCCGCGCTTCACGATCTTCAGCATGCGGAGCAGCGAATTCTCCTGCGCGATGATGGTCTGCCCGGAATGCTGCCGCAGCTTCGCAAAGAGCTCGGTGAGCAGCGGGTTCTTGAAGTTCTCCGCGACGACCACATTGCCAAATCCCAGCCATCCGCAGACGAGGCTCGCCCATTCCCAATTTCCCTGGTGGACGCAGAGAAAAATGGCACCGCGCTTTTCACGCATGACCCGATCCCGCACGGCATCGAATCCCTCCGGAACGATCCACCCGCTCCACGAATCCGCCGTGAGCCGCTGCACCCAGAAGAGGTCCATCATGGTGCGGACAAAATTCCGATACGATTCCCGCGTGATCGCCCGCCTTTTCGCCGGAGTGAAACGATCGCCAAACGCACACACGAGATTTTCCCGAGCCACCGATCGTCCACGCCCGTCCAGTGCGTAGGTGAGATCGCCGAGCACCCACGAGAGCTTCACGCAGTGCCGCCGCGAGAGCCGCGGGATCACATCGGCGAGCAGACGACACGCCCGAGCCTCGAGGCGGTAGCGGAAGGATTTCCATGACGACATTGCGCGGAGCTTTAGCTGCGGCGCGGGGGAACATCCAACACTCAACATTCAACATCCAACATCCAATGCCCGCGCAGACCCGGCCCCGTTCATTGGATGTTGGATGTTGAGTGTTGGACGTTGAATGTTTTCCGAATGCCTCGCGACCTCCTCCTCACCACCGCCCGCGCCATCCTCGCCCAGCCCACCGCGCCCTTTCACGAAGACGCCGTGCGCGCGGAGATCCTCATGCAGCTCGCGCAGTGCCCGCATGTGAGCGTCGAGCAGGATGAGTTTGGAAATGTGGTCGCGCACTACCGGCGCGGGCAGGAGATCGCCGGCTACGCCTTTGCCGCGCACATGGATCATCCGGGGTATGTCGGGGAGGAATTCCTCGGCAGCGTGCCCGAAGGGTATCGGACGCCGCGCCCGCCGGTGCGCGACTTCGGGGCCTTCGCGATGTGGGATCTGCCGGCCTGTGAGGTGCGCGACGGGCGGCTCTACTCGCGCGCCTGCGACGATCTCATCGGCTGCGCGGCGATCGTCACGATGTTTCACGAACTCGAAGCGGCGGAAGCGGAGTGCGCGTGCTACGGGCTTTTCACCCGCGCGGAGGAGGTCGGGTTCATCGGCGCCATCCAGCTCGCGCGCTCGGGCCGTGTGCCGCGCGAGGTCACGATCGTTTCGCTGGAGACCAGTTCGGAGAAGGCGCCCGGAGCCGGGAAGATGGGCGAAGGCGTCATCGTCCGCGTCGGCGACAAGACCTCGATCTTCGACCCCGACGAGACCGCGACGCTCTGGCAGCACGCGCTGGATGCAAAGATTCCCGCGCAACGCTGCCTGATGAGCGGCGGAACCTGCGAAGCCACAGCCTATCAACTCTACGGCTACCGCTGCGCGGCGCTGTGCGTTGCGCTCGGGAACTATCACAACTGCGGGCCGGCCTCGAAGATCGAGCCCGAGTTTGTCGCGATCGGCGATGTCGAGGCGCTCACGCAATTGTGCGTGGCTGTCGCAAAAGGAGGCGAAATGCCCGACCCGCGCGCCCAGCTTCGGAGCCGCCTCGAGATGCGGGTCGAGGAGCACCGGCGGTTTTTCTAGCCGCCGGTCGGCGCCTCGATGCGCGGAAAGAGCGGCGTTGGCTGGCCGAGGAGATGCCCGTCCGGGAGCCCGCCCCACTGCTCGTCGGCGATCTGGAAACGTTGCAAGCGGCCGGAATCTGCCAGCTTCCAGGCGAGCTGATCGAAAATGCGATGCGCCGCCTGCGGCAGAACGGGCGAGATGAGGATGGCGATGATGCGGAGGGACTCGGCGAGGTGGTAAAGGACGGCGTCGAGTCGATCCTGATCCGCCTGGATCGTGGCTTTGGCCAGCGCCCACGGTTTCGCCGCATCGACTCCCTGGTTGCAAGCAGTCGCGAGTTCTGAAGACGCATCGAGGGCGGCGTTCACGGCGCAACCTTGGAAAGCCTCTTCGTATCGGGACACGAAGGACTGAAGGGACGCGAGGGACGGCACAAGCTGATCGCAGTTCGCCGCCGCCGGCTGCCGGATCGCGCTTTGGCGGTATTTCGCAGCCATGTTCAGCGTGCGGTTTAGCAGGTTGCCGAGATTGTTCGCCAGGTCCGTATTGTAGCGCTGCACAAGGCGCTCCTCGGAGAAATCCGCGTCCTTCCCGGTGGCGATGTCGCTCATCAGATAATAGCGCAGCGCCTCCGCGCCATACTTGTCCGCAAGCGCATCCGGATCGACGACGTTGCCGACGCTCTTGCTGATTTTCGCGCCGGCGATGTTCCACCAGCCATGCACCAGCAGCGGCGGGATCGCGTCATCGGCAAAGCCGAGCGCCTTGAGCATGATCGGCCAATAGACGCCGTGCGCGGGAATCATGATGTCCTTGCCGATGACGTGCAGCGCGGGCCACCAGCGATGGAACTCCGGGAGATCGGCGCCGGGCGCGGGACCGTAGCCGGGAGCGAAGCTGAGGTAGTTCACCAGCGCGTCGAACCAGACGAAGGTTACGAACTCGTCGTCGAAGGGGAGCGGGATGCCCCACGAGAGGCGCGACTTCGGGCGGGAGATGCAGAGGTCGCCCTCGAGCTTCTCGACCGCATTGCGCAGTTCGGCGACGCGGAAATCCGGGACGACGAGCGCGCGCCCGGCGGCGCTGCGTTGGTCGATGAGCTCGAGCAGCCACTGCTTATGTTCCGCGAGGCGGAAGTAGTAGTTTTCCTCCTCGCGGAATTCGACCTGCCCCCACTCGGGGCCGAATTCGCCGGCTTCATTGCGCTCCTTATCAGTGAGGAATTGCTCCTGCCGCACGCTGTAGTAGCCGCCACGTTTCGCTTTGTAGATCTGTCCCTCGCGATTGAGCCGGTCGAGGATCGCGCGCACACAGTCCTTGTGCTTCGCGTCGGTGGTCGCGGCCCAGGCGTCGTAGCGCACGTCGAGCTTGTCCCACAGCGCGATGAATTCCTTCGTGACCCCATCGACGAATTCCTGCGGCGCGATGCCCTGCTTTTCCGCGCTCTGCTGCACCTTCTGCCCGTGCTGATCGACGCCGGTGAGCAAAAAGACATCGTCACCTTTCAGCCGATGGTAACGGGCGAGCACGTCGGCGAGCACTTTCTCGTAAGCATGGCCGATGTGCGGCGGGGCATTGGTGTAGTCGATGGCCGTGGTGATGAAGAAGTGGGGCATGGGTGGCTAGTTGAGCGGCGGCACGTCGCGATGGGCGTGCCAGAAGCGGAGAACTTTCACGACTCCGGCGGCTTCGTCGATGCGGGAGATGCCGAAGGCCAGGAACTCGCGAGCCTCCCGATGGCGAGAGTGGCGGAGCCAGCGCCCACGCCGTGCGAGGGTCCGCATTCGCGCCACGTCAGTCAACGCGCGCCTCACCGTTCGCTCAGGGCTTTTTGATCTTCCCGCCCCACCCGAGAATTTTTGCCTTGGCGCCTGCGGCTTCCGCTTCCGGGATCATCCCGGCGCGCACGTAAAAGAGCGAGAGGCTCGACCAGGCGAGCTGATCGTTCGGCCGAAGCTCGACCGTCCTCAGGCCAGCTTCGATCGCTTCGGGATACTGGCCGAGCTTCATCAGCGCCATGCCGAGGGCGTGCCAGCCATCGGAGAACGCGGGATCGAGCTCCGTGCAGCGGCGATACTTCCCCACCGCGGCTTCGAGCTCGCCGAGCGCGAGGTCGCCGTTCGCGTCGTCAAAGAGTTCTTCGACTTCCGCAGGCTCGCTCATGGCATCACGCCGCCGGCGGCGGAGGTGTGGGCTGGGGGGCGATGCCCGCTTCTTTGCGCCGCGCCTTGAACCATTCGCCGAAGAGCGATTCGCGGCGTCCGCGGGAGAGATTCATCGCCGTCAGGGCTTTCTCCGTTTCATATTTCGCCTCGTCGATCGGCTCCCTCCGCTCCACATGCACGAGGGCGCCGCCGCTGCCGGTCGGCATGAATGCGCTCAACTGGCCGGGCGCCAGGTCGATCGACGACATCATCACTTCCTGCGCGTCCGGTTGGTCGAACTTTGGCTCGCGGCGGGAAAAAGCCGGGAAGGGCTCGGCTTTGACGCCAGCCGCGAGGGCGGCATCGGCAAAGGATTTCCCCGTCTTCATCTCTGCCTCGATCTTGTTGCGGATTGCCGTGCCTTTGAGGTGGAGCGCTTCGGCCGCGCGCTCGCTCTTGAGCGCCTCGGCGAGCTTGCCCTTCGCTTCGTCGAATGTTTCCGGCCTCGAGGCGACGATCGAATCGAGATGCACGACGTAGTAGCCCTTCTCGGTGCCGATCACGTCACTCGTCGGTTGTTCGGTCTTCAACTCGAAGGCCGCGCTGACGACCGCGCCGCTCCCACCGAGCTCCGCCGGAGTGTCGGTCTCCGCAAATTCCCCGGACTGCTTCACGGTGAGTCCGAGCTTCGCGGCCACTTCGTCGAACTTCGCACCCGGCTCGAGCATCGCCTGGGAGAATTCATCCGCCTTGTCCGCTAGACCCTTGAGGGCATCGACGCGCTCTTTCCCAGCGAGGGGCTTCTCCGCTTCCGGCAGGGTGAGTGCGACGTATTTCACTTTCCGCTTCTCGGTCGTGGTAAAGGATGCCTTCCGCTCTTCGTAAGCCTGCTTCAAATCCTCGTCTGTGACGGCCACTCCCGCCGCGAAATCCTCGAGCTTCAGCCGCACCACGGAGGCGACCGTCTTCTCGTGGTCGCGCAAGTAGGCGGCCCGGACTTCCGAGGGTGAGGGAGCGATGGTCGCGCCGAGCAGAGCCTTGGTCTTTTTCAGGATGAGATCGTCGCGCACGATATTCTCGAGCTGCTCGACCGTCATGCCGCGCGATCCGAGGGCAAACTGCACGATCTGCTGATACTTCGCGTTGTCGAACTGCCCCTGGGTCTGGAATTCCGGCACGGCCTTGATCGCCTCGGCGACCTCTTCATCCGTGGCACTGATGCCGAGCCGCGCGGCTTCGTCGCGGAGCACCATCGAGCCGAGCACGTAGTTGCGCTTGAATTCATCCTCCGAGGTCGCAGGCATGCCGAGGCTGCCGACGAGCTCGCGCAGCCCGAGCCCGCTGGCCAGCTCCCACTTGCGCAGCCCGAGCTGATAGTCCGCAAGCGAGACCCCGCGGCCTGCAACGACCGCCACACGATCCGCCCCGAGTCGGCCCAGCGAGTCGGTATTGTAGAGCACGGCAAAGGAGATGATGACGAGGATCGTGATCGTGATGAGCAGCGGCTGTTGAAAGCGTCGGATGAGAGTGATCATGTGGAGAAGCGGATTCGGGGTTGATTTCGCGAAGGGCGGTCCATAGCTTGCCGACCGCGAAAGCGCATGAAGCTACGTCCCTCCGTCCGATTTCAGCAAAACCTTTCTCTCCTGGGAGGCGCTTTCCTGCTGGTTTCCACAGCCTTCGGCCAGGTCGATGCGGAGATCGTGATGAAGGACAACCGGATGCAGCGCACGAAAGTCATCGGCGTGTCGGCGTCCGGACTGCAGCTCGACATCACCACGCCCGATGGCAAAGGCCGTCTCGGCGTGCCGCTCGCGCAGATCAAGGAAGTGCGCATGGCGCCACCGGCGGAATTGAACCAGGCCCTGGCGCAGTATCAGGAGAAGAAGTACGACGAGGCGCTCACCACGCTCCGGACGCTGGTGGCCAAATACCGTGGCATGCCCGCGAGCTGGGCGCAGCAGGCCGCCGCGACCGTGGGCAGCGTCTATCTTGCGAAAGGTGACGTGGCCGGTGCGGAGACCGCATACCGGGAATTCCAAAAGCTTTACCCCGGGCCGGGCACCTTGCAGTCCGAAGTGGGGCTGGCCCTCGTCGCGGTGGCGAAGAAGGATTACGCAGGCGCGCGGGCGAAGCTCGAGCCGGTGGCCGAGGCGGCGCTCAAGGAGAAAAACGTGAGCAGCGCCACCGCCCTCGCCTACAGCTCCACCTTCCTCGGCCTCGGGCAGATCGAGGAAGCCGAGGGGAATCTCTCCGAAGCGCTCGAGCACTACTTGCGCACCGTCACTCTCTTCTACCATGATCGCGCATCGGCTGCCATCGCGCAGGAAAGGGCCGACGCTCTCCGCAAAGAGAATAAAGACCTCGCTGTTCCCTGAGTATTTCCCCAACCAAACCATGACCCCCTCCTCCCTCCGCCGCCACATCCCGAGCTTCCTCGCCCTCCTCGCGCTGCTGCTGTTCCCTTCGCCAGGCATGGCCGCCGAAGACGGCGGTGAGCACAGCGTCATCGAGATCATCATGGATGGCGGCCCGCTGATCATCGCCATCTGGCTGGCGATCATTGGCACTTCGGTGGTGATGGTGACGCTCATCATCCAGAACTCGATGCAACTCCGCAAAGACAAGCTGGCGCCGCCACCGCTGGTGCAGGCGCTCCAGCAGACCATCGGCTCGGGAAACTACCAGGAGGCATGGGCCACCTGCGACGCGAACAAGAACTACCTCGCCAACGTTCTCAAGTCCGGACTCACCCGCATCGGCCGCGGCAAGGAAGCCGTCGAGTCTGCCGTGGCAGAACACGGCCTGCGCGAAGCCACGCTGCTCCGCACGCGGAACAGCTATCTCTCCGTCATCGGCGTCGTCAGCCCGATGATCGGGCTGCTCGGCACGGTCATCGGCATGATGGGCGCCTTCGCGGTGCTGGCCGGCTCCGGGATTCAGGATCCCCGCGCGCTCTCCGGAAAGATCTCGGAAGTGCTCCTGGCCACCGCCAGCGGCCTCTTCATCGCCATCCCGGCCTTCGTCGCCTACTACGTCTTCCGCAATATCTCGCAGATGTGCATCGTCCACGCTGATGACGTCGTGAATACCCTGCTCCTCGATGTGCCCTACGACGAACTCGCCGGCGTGCAGATCGGCGAGACCTTCAGCTCAGGCGGCCTCATGCCCGCAGTCACCGGTGGCGTCCGTAAAGTTTCAATGGCCCTGACCACAAACTGCCCCGTGTGCAATGGCGCCGTGACGCCAGGGGTGAATCCCTGTCCGCACTGCGGCTCGACGCTGGATTGGACGGCGTAGGAAGTCACCAATCCCCTTTCCCCCATGAGCGCCGCCAAACGCACCAAACAAATGCGCGCCGCGACGCGCCTCGTGCCGGAGGAGGATCCGGAATTCCAGATCGCGCCGATGATCGACATTCTGCTCGTGCTGCTGATCTTTTTCATGTCGATCAGCTCCTCGGAGGTGCTCCAGGTGAATCAGGACGTGCAGCTCCCGGTCGCGAAGGACGCAAAACCGCCGGACAAAGGCACGCAGGGCCAGACGATCATCAACGTCACCTGGAATACGATCAACAGCCTGGGCGGCATCGACATCGACGATCGCAAATTTGGCGACCCCTTTATGGTCACCACCGCCCTCGAACCCAAGGTGCGGGCCAACCCCAAGATGCGCGTCCTGCTTCGGGCCGACAAAGGCGTGCGCTACGAGTACCTCCGCGCCGTCATGGTCGCCGCGGCCAATGCCGGCGTCGGCAATGTCACTTTTTCCGTCGTGGACAAAGAAATGGGCAATAAACCCGCTGGGGCGCAGTAGCTCCCCACTTTCAACCCCTAGCTCACCCCCACACACATGGCCGGATCCGTAGGTTCAGAAGATGGCGACATTGGTTTTCAGATCGCACCGATGGTGGATGTCGTCTTCGTGCTCATGCTCTTTTTCATGGCCTGCGCCGGCGCGCAGGTGAAGGAAAAGGAACTCAACATCAGCCTGCCCAGCGGAGCGACCTCCACGAGCAGCGCTCAGAAGACCCCGATCGTGATCGATATCTCTCCCGAGGGCCAGGTCTCGATGAACAGCCAGGTCTTCGGCGCCGCGGCCGACAAGAGCCTCACCGCGCTCAAGGAATGGTTGAAGAGTTCGATGGAGCAGTTTGGCGGAGAAGACCCGGTCATCATCCGCCCCGCATCCGAGACCCGGCACGAGCGCATCATCGACGTCCTCAATGCCGCCGCGGCAGCGGGCGTGAAGAACCTCACCTTCAGCTAAACCGGCCGAAGGAGGCGTGCCCGGCCTTCCTATCCGCGCAGGAAAAAATTCCGCTGCTTCTCGCTGATCGGTTTGCCGAGTTTTTCGAGGACCATGAGCATGTCCTCCCACACCTTGCGCTTCTCGCCGAGGGACTGATTGTGGAGCAGGTACGCGGGGTGGTAGGTGGCCATGAGCGGGGTGCCGCGGAAGTCGTGCCAGCGTCCACGCAGCCGGGCCATCGGCGCGGTCTCGCCGAGCAGGCCCTCCATCGCCGTGGCGCCGAGTGCGACCAGCACGCGCGGCTGGATGATCTCGATCTGCTGGAGGAGATACGGCTTGCAGGTCTCCATCTCCGCGATCTTCGGTTTGCGATTTCCGGGCATCCCGGGCGGCATGTCGGGCCGGCATTTTAGGATATTCGCGATATACACCGCGTCGCGGCTCAGGCCCATGGTCTCGATGATCTTGGTCAGAAGCTGGCCCGCTTTTCCGACAAAAGGCTCGCCCTGGAGGTCTTCGTCCTCGCCCGGAGCTTCGCCGATGAACATCAACTCGGCCTCGGGATTGCCGACTCCGAAGACGACTTGCGTGCGGGATTGCACGAGGTGCGGGCAGCGTGTGCAGGCGAGCACCGGGCCGCGGAG
>JBGSYE010000754.1:0-7496 GCA_041751075.1 Chthoniobacteraceae bacterium | reverse complement strand
GGCATCGCCGCGCTCGACGCGCGCAAAGACATCGCGCAGCTCCCGCGGATTGCGCCGCGATTTTTCCGTGGCGAGGAAGACGAGCCGTTCGAGCACCGTGGCCAGCGCCGCGATCGAGACGAGCAGCAGCGGCCACATGATGGGGCCGCCCTTCAGGAAGATTTCGATGAGCTGTTGGTGGTTCATGAAATGGATGGAAGCGGTGAATTCGGCGGGGAACCGACATTGCCCCAGTGCCGGCGAAGCGCCAGAGCAGAACACCGCCGGCAGCCGCGACGCTGCAAAAATACCGCAAAGATATTTGTCCTGCGCACGGACGCCCGACCGTCGATCCTTTGTAACAGCAACCCATCACCAAACCACCCACCACTATGAACAACTCGAACCTTCCTTCCCAATATCTCCTCTTCTTCCGC
This sequence comes from Chthoniobacteraceae bacterium, assembly GCA_041751075.1. Lineage (GTDB taxonomy): Bacteria > Verrucomicrobiota > Verrucomicrobiia > Chthoniobacterales > Chthoniobacteraceae > JANNXQ01. The sequence continues at coordinate 7,080 of JBGSYE010000754.1, read as the reverse complement.
GGCCCGGACTGGGATCGCGGCCTTCCTCCCAACGAGGCGCAGCGCTTGATGGATCGCGTCATGGCGTGGTTCGAGGATTTGCAGACGCGCGGGCTGGTGAAGGGCGGCAGTCCGCTCGCCCGCTCCGGCACTGTCCTTTCGGGAAAATCCGAGCGCAGTTTCGACGGGCCCTTTGCCGAGTCGAAGGAAGTCGTCGGCGGCTACCTGCTGCTCGATGTGCAAGATCACGACGCGGCGGTCGCCATCGCCCGCTCGTGCCCGACGCTGAGCCACGGCATCGACATCGAAGTGCGGCCGGTGCTCGAGGAGTGCCCGTGCTTTGCGCGAGTCCTGCAGCAGCGCGAACTTGCCCCGGCCTGAACCGCGCCGGTGGCTCGAGCGGTGAAGGCGTGCGCCTGCTACGAAAATGCGTTGGGTCATCTGCGGGCAAAGAGCGAGCCGGCGGCGAACACCGGCGCCGCAAGCGCGAGCCAGGAGAGCGCGTCCCACGCGCCGTCTCCGACCAGCGCGGAGGTGAGACCCGCAGCCGTCAGTGCGGCGAGCGCGAGCGGGACGAGCCAGAGTTTGCGGAAGCGGGAGGCCGGCGCACTCACGCGATGCTCCCTTCTTTCACCGCGGCGAACTCCGTCGCGGGCTCGGACTGACGGAGATCGATCTCGACGGGCACCTTCCGCCGCTTCCACCAAAGATAAACGCCGCTCACGAGCACCACGATCGCGATCACGTCGAAGAGCGCCCAGATGATTTTCAGGGGCATGCCGCCGTAGTCGCCGAAGTGCAGTGGCTGCGAGAGGAGCAGCGCGGTCACATACCACGGCATGTCGCGGCTATCGGTGAAGGCGCCCGTCTGGGCGTCGATGAGGATGGGCTTGAGCAGGCGCGCGGTGAGCGGGCGGTCGCCGCGCATGAAGATGGTGTAGTGATGCGGGCTCGAGAACGCGGTGCCGGGGAAGGCGACGAAGGAAAACTTCATCGCCGGTTCGGACACGCGCGCCGTGGCGATGGCGGACTCGAGCGACGCCGTGGGTGGGCGATACGGCTGGCCCTGGTAGGCGGCGGTCATGGCGCCGAGCTCTTTGACTTGCCAGAGCTTCAGCAGCAGATCGGCCCAGGTATTGATCATGCCGGTCGCGCCGACCACGAGCACCCAGGCGGCGACGGAGATGCCGAGGAGATTGTGCAGGTCGAGCCAGCGCAGCCGCGCGCCGCGCTCGCGGCGTACCACGCCGTAGCTGCGCTCGCGCATGAAGGGCGCGTAGAGCACGACTCCGGAGACGATCGCGAGCAGAAAGAGCGCGGCCATCACGCCGAGGAAGAGTTTGCCCGGCAGCCCGGCAAACATGTCCACATGCAGCTTCAGCACCCAATCCATGATGCCGCCCTCGCCGAATTTTTTTGTGCCGTGGATGCGCGTGGTGCGCGCATCGACGATCACGCCAGTGTCATCTTCCATCGATGCCTCGGGCGTAGTGCCCATGCCGACGTAGAGCTCGTGGGGATGATGCGGGTCGCTAAAAACGAGGTGCGCGACTTCGCCGGGGCGGTGCGCCATGGCGGTGTCGAGGATGCGATCGAAGCTCGTCCACGGTGTGCCGGCCGGGAGCTCTTCCGGCTGCTCCAGCGTGGAAGTGGCGTGCTCGATCTCCTCATGGAAAATGAGCGGCAGCCCCGTGAGGCAGAGCATCAGTAGGAAGAGCGTGCAGACGAGGCTGGTCCATTTGTGGACCCAGCACCAGCGGCGGATGGCGAGGGCGGAGATCATCGGGGAATTGACAAGTACGACTCGCGGGCAAAAAGTCTTACCATGAAATTGACGAGCAAAGGACAAGTGACCATCCCGCGCGCGCTTCGGGAGCAGTTTGGTTTGAAGCCGGAGAGCGAAGTGACGTGCGAAGCGGCTGACGGTGGCGTGCTGATCAAGCCAATGGACAACGAGCGGCTCGCTCGGATGAGCGGCGAGGAGCGTTTGCGGCAGTTGGAAGTGGCCATGCACCTGAGCCGGGGCAGCGCGAATGGCGGGCTGACGACCGATGAGGTGATGCAGCTGACGCGGGGCGAGGATTGATGGTGCTGTGCGATACTATTTTAGGCAAACCAGCGCTCTGCGCATGCGCGCGGATGTAGAAATCCGCGAAGCTGCGGCTCATCGCTCCCGATTAGTGCGCCGTCGATTGGCCCTCGCGTTCGCATCGCGGCTCAGAATTCAAACTTTACCGACGCCACGATGGTCCGCGCATTGCCCCGCAGCACCGTCGCGCCGTCGCCGGAGACGTTGTAGGTGTAGTAGTACTCCTCGTCGGTGAGGTTCTTGACGTTGAGCTGCGCGCGGAAGCGGCCGCGCTGGTAGTAGAGCACGGCGTCGGCGGTGACCCAGCCGGAGAGGTCGCCGGTGTTGGCGTTGCTCGTCTCCACGCGGTCGGAGAAGGTCGCGCCGCCGCCGAGGCCGAGGCCGGCGAGCGGGCCATCCTGGATTTCGTAAGTGGTGAAGAGGCCGCCGCTGTTTTCCGGCACGCCGAAGCGGCGATGGCCCGTGGTCGCGTCGATCGGGTCGTCGGTCACACGGGCGTCGATGTAGGCGTAGTTCGCGAGGATCTTCCAGCCGGGCAGCGGCTCGCCAGCGAGGTCGATCTCAAAACCGCGCGAGCGCTCCTCGCCGGCGTTGATCGAGAAGAAGGGATTGCTGGGATCGCTGCCGATCACGTTCTCTTTTTCAATCTGAAACACGGCCGCCGAGGCGATGAGACGCCGGTTGAAAAGCTCGGCCTTGATGCCGGCTTCGTATTGCCGCGACGCCTCGGCCTCGACCGCGGCGCCGTCCGCCACGGGTGCGGCGAAGATATTGCCGAAGACGGACGTGCTCTCGCTGTAGCTCGCGTAGAGCGACACGTGGCGCGACGGCTTCACCACGAGTCCGGCGAAGGGGCTGAAGTAAGTCTCCTCCTGCGCCTGCTCGAAGCGGCCGAAGGGAATCGTCGGATCGGGATAGAAGCTGAGGCTGTCTCCCTGGAACCAATCGACGCGCCCGCCGAAGGAGAGATAGACCGTCTCGCCAAAGGAAAGCCGGTCCGTGAGGAGCAGCGAAAAATTCTCCGCCTCGATCTCGCCGAGCTCCTGAAATCGCAGCGGGAAACCGGGGAAGGGCAGCAGCGGGCTCGGCTGGTAACCGCGGTAGTCGGGATCGAAGGCATTGATCGAAGCCTGCGCGCCGAGCAGCCGACGCGTGTCGCGCGTCTCGCGCTCGTATTCTCCGGAGAGGAGGAGTTGGTTCCGGATCGCGAAGCCCGGCGTCTCGCTCACCGCCTTGCCGTCCTTGTCCGTGACCGTCGTGCCGGCGCGCTCCCAGATCGTCCAGTCGAAGACCTGGTCGAGGCGCGCGGTGAGCGTCTCATCTTCGAAGTCGGTGATCGCCACGCCGCGGGAAACGAGGCCGGTGACGGGATCGAAGGACGGCCCGGCGAAATTGAAGAGGATGAAATACGCGCCGTCCTGCTCCGCGCGGCGTCCGTGCAGGGAGAGTGTGGTCTTTGCCCAGTCGCTCCAGCGATGCTCCAGCTCGAGCAGCCCGCGCCACTGCTCGGTGGTGAACTGCGTGAATCCCGGCTCGCCGAAGTAGCGGTGGTAAGGCACGCCCGGCAGCACTTCGCCATTCACGAAGGGCACGCCCGGCTCCGTGGAGCGCTCATCGTGCGAGTATTCGCCGCGGAAGGTGAGCGTCGTGTCGGGTCCGAGCTGCCATTTGAAAGCCGGCGCGACGAACCAGCGCTCGCCCTCGACGTGATCGATGAAGGATTCATTGCGGTCGTAGGCGGCATCGAGCCGCAGCGCGAGCTGGTCCGGCACCGCGTTCCAATTTGCCCCGAGCTCCGTGCGGTAAAACTCGTAGCTGCCGAGCTGCTGCTCGAGCGAGAAGCGCTGTTCAAAGGCTGGCGTGCGGGTGAGGTAATTCACCACGCCGCCCGGCTCGCCGCGCCCGTAGAGGATCGCCGCCGGGCCCTTGAGCACCTCAATGCGATCGAGGTTCGCCACGTCGGTCGGCCCGGTCGCGACCAGTCCGGTGTTGCTGTTCGAGCCGGCGCGGAAGCCGTCCTTGATCAAGTCCGACTGCTGGAAACCGCGGATGATGAAATTCTCGCCCACGCCGGTGAAGGACGCCGAGCGGACCACGCCGCTGACGTTGCGCACGGCTTCCTGCGGATCGTTGATCTGCTGGTCTTCGAGGAGCTGCGGGGTGATGACGCCGACGGAGCGCGGCGTGTCGAGGATCGGCTCGGCGAGGCGTGTGCCTGAGGTGGCGGCATCCGCGGAGTAGCGGCGATCCCGCTCCGCGGTGACGACCACCTCGGAGAGCGTGCCGGCGCCGAGGGCCTCGGCGGCGGAAGGGGCGAGCTTGCGGGCGGCATCGGGGGTTTGCGCTTGGAGGGTGGCGGCGACGGCGAGGTAGAGGGCGGCGGACTTTGACGAGGAATTCATGACGGACGGCGTTTTATTGAGATGAAGTCGCAACACTCAAGAACTTTCTGAGATACAGTCGCAATTAGTGCTGGCCGCGCGCGATGACGCGATTGGCAAGTGCACCTTTAAAGGAAATCGAGTGGTGGCGGCGCTCAAGCCATCCGCCATCGTGCGGCGAGTTCCTTCCCATGTCAGGATGCGGCGAGGTGCGGTCCTGCTGCCCCGTGCGCTCCGCCGCTACGCGCTAAAAAAGTGCCGCCGACGCGACGGTGCGCGCCGACGGCTCAGGAGTGGGCCGAAAGCCGCGGAGGCTACTTCGCGATCTTGTACTTCGTCGCGTTGATCGCAGCGGCGATCTTCTCCTCGGTTGTCCTGGCCGGATCGTAAGCGACGACTGCCGTGCCCTTCTCCGCATTGGCTTCGATGCTCTTCACGCCTTCGATTTTCGTCGTGGCATCTTTCAGCGTCGCCTCGCAGGAGCCGCAGACCATGCCCGTCACTTTGAAAGTGGCGGACTTTGTGGCGGCGGCTTTGTCCTCGGCATGGACCACGGCGACGGCGAGGCTCAGGAGTGCGGTGAGGGAGAGGGCGAGTTTATGGAGTGGAATTTGCATAGGCCACGAAGCTTCCGCGCCCCTGGGAAAACGCAAGCGATGGATTCAAGCGGGTGCGATGAAATCCGCGCTTCTTCCGCATGATTTCATCACCAGCGATACTCGACGCCGAAGAAGTACCCGCGCCCGTCGCCGGGGAGGAACTGCGCGGCATCGAGGCCGCCGGCATCCGCGATCACGCCAGTCGTCGCGGCGTAGTTTTCGTCGGTCAGATTCTTCGCCTCGAAGTAGGCCGAGATGCCGCGCTCGGTGCGCCAGCCGATCTTTGCGCCGAGCAGCGTGTAGCCATCGGCGAAGAGCGTGCCGCGCGCATCGGCGCGGTAGCCTTTGGGCACGTACTCGATGTTCGGCCCGACGTAGAAGCCGCACGGGTGCTCGTACATCAGTTCGGCGCGGAGGTAGTGCTCGGGCAGGCCGGCGAGCAGGCCATCGCCGAAGGTCGGGTCGCCGTCGTATCGGAAGTCATTCCAGAGATACGCAGTGCGCAGCACCAGGCGATCGGTGACGGTGGGCTCCGTGGGTGCGATGGTTTTCTCATGGGTCGCATGAGACCCATCTCCCACGAACAGCCCGCGCATGGCATCCCACGCGAAGCCGAGTTCGACGCCTTGGTGGATGGTGCGTCCGGCATTCACCGTCTGCGTGAGTCCGGGCGCGACCTGGAAGGCGAGCAGTTCGTCGTCGAGCCACGAGTAGTAGTAGGATAAGTCCCACGCGAAGCGCGCGAGCCGTCCCCGTGTGCCGATCTCCGCGGTCGTGCCGGTCTGGGCATCCAGTTGCACGAGGCCGCTTCCGCCATTGGCCGCGTCGGTCAGTTCACCGAAGCTCGGAGGTTCAAAGCTGCGGCTCACATTCGCGTAGAACTGCACGTCCTCGCGCGGTTGGTACAGCACGCCGATCTTCGGGCTGAAGCCCCACCAGTCCTGCGTGTCGCTGTTGTCTGGGCCGGTAGGGAAGTCGTCCTCGTTTTTCCGCTCCGCGTAAGTCACCTGCGTGCCGGCGGAGAGCGCCCACTGGGGCGTCACCCAGAATTGCTCCAGCGCGAAGAGATCGAAGTTCAGCGAGGTCTGATGGCTGTCCGCAAACTTCGCCCCGCGATTGCCGAAGACATTGTCGAAGCGGTTGTCCTCCGTGATGCCCCACGTCGGCGCGAGGCCGATGGTGAAGCGATTTTTGTGACCCGCGAGATCGCCCGAGTAGTCGTAGCGCAGCCCGACTCCGAAGTCATTCGAGAGCTGGTCGATGACGAAGAGGATCGGGTGATCGAGATCCTTGTACGACCAGAAGGAGCTGAAGGTGACACGATGGTCGCCGTCTTCCCACGTCGTCCTGTTTGCGAGACGGAAGAGCTCGAAGTCGCGCTTCCAGTTGCTCGTCACATTGTCGAAGCGCGCGACGGGCTGGAAGGTGCGGAGAAACTCCGGCACGCGCTGCGCCTGCTCGGGATCGGTCTCGAGCTGGAGCTTGGTGAGATTGCCGGGCAGTTCGGAATCCGTCTGCACATAGGTCAGGTAAAAGCGCGTCTCGAGCAGCGGGTTGAGCCTGTAGCCGATGTTGGCAAAGGCGCGCTGCGTATTCTGCTGGCTGTGCTCACGGAAGCCATCGGTCGAGGAATGCGAGAGGCTCACGTAGTAATCGAGGTCGCCCGCAATGCCGCCGGTGGCGAGCTGCCCGCGATAGCTCTCGAAGCTCCCATATTCAAACCGCGTCGTGAGCGCCGGTGCATCGTGGCCGGTCTGTGAGACGAAGTTCACGGCGCCGCCGAGCGTGGTGAACCCATATTCGAGCGCGTTCGCGCCGCGATAGACTTCCACCGCCTTTGCCGAGAGCGGTTCGATGGCCTGAAAGTCGAAGCCGCCATCCGCGAGATTCAGCGGCACGCCGTCCTGGAGGAGCTTGATGCCGCGTCCGTGGAAGGTGCGCTGAATGCCCGAGCCGCGGATCGAGATGCGTGCCTCTTCCGCGCCGAAGCGCGGCTGGACAAAGACCCCCGGCGCGTAGTCGAGCGCGTCCT
>JBGSYE010000753.1:0-5246 GCA_041751075.1 Chthoniobacteraceae bacterium | reverse complement strand
AACCCGCCCGACAGCCCGTATCCCGTGACTGCGGAGGAGAACTACGTTGCCATAGGGGTCACCACCACCGACGGCAAGCCGCTCGCCGAGTGCAGGACCGCAGTGATCTCCGCAGTCAGCACGAGCGCGAACAAGGGGCTTGTAGTCGGAAAGGATCCCGAGGCTCCCGACCGGCCCGGCCACGCCTGGCAGGCGATGAAGGTCATGAGCAATGGAACCACGCCCGTCCAGGTCTCGCGCGTGAATTGCACGATCACCGCACCCGCGCTGGCCGGGATGAGATACACGCTGCGCGACTGGCTTTGGCAGGACATCGGCCAAGGGACCGTGGGGCCCGACGGCGTTCTGAGGTTGAAGGCGACCGCCCCGGTCTTCATGGTGCTGCTTGAGCGCTGACAGACCGCCGATGCCATTTTCCTACAAGCAGATCCTTGCCCTGCACGCCGATCTGGCAGAGACGCTGCCGCTTCGGCAGATGACGCGTGAAGGCTCCAGCATCGGCGGTTTCGTGGATGCCGCGGACGGTTTGGTCAACCCCGTCAGCCACGCGCGGTATCTCGCGATCTGCGGCCTTGCGCTGCTCCTGCCGGAGAGCCGGCTGCACGGCGATCCAGCATTGAGCGAGGCGGTGCGGCTCGGGACCGACTTCCTGTCGCGAGTCCAGCGTCCGAGCGGATGCTTCGATCTCGTGAGCACCAATTTCGATTCGCCGCCGGATACAGCGTTCGCACTCGGCCCGCTCTGCACGCTCTTGAGCGTCGCGCGGGAGTGCCGGTCCGACGCGGCGGACCGGATTGCGTCGGAAATCGAGCCGATCGTCTCCCGTGCGGCGCGCGGCGTCATCGGCGGCGGTTTTCACACGCCGAACCACCGCTGGGTGATCGCGGGGGCGCTTGCCCGAACCCGCGGGCTGCTGCCGGACCTGCCGTGCATGGAATATATCGACGCGCTGCTGGCGGAGGGGATCGACCAGAATGCGGACGGCGAATTCTTCGAGCGGAGCTTCGCGGTGTATCACGGGATTTGCGACCGCGCATTTCGCGAAATGGCGCGCTGGCTCGGACGCGCCGAATTGTACGAGCCGGTGCGCCGGAACCTCGCGTTCCTTTCGCGAATGCTCCATGACGACGGGACGGTCGTGACGGCCACATCCCGCCGGCAGGACCGCGGTCTCCGCGTCGCGCCGGCAAACCTCGCCGATTCGTTCTTCGAAATGGGCGCGCTCGATGGGAATGGCGAGTGGCTTGCGATCGCCGATCTCCTTATCGCGCGGGGCGTGACCGAGTATTCGGTCGTTCACTCCGCGTGGATGGATCCGTTCGTCGATGAACCGCGTCTGCGGAGCGCCGAACTCGCGAGATCGCCCGTGCCCGATCGATACACGGAGACTTTTCCGCATGCCGGCCTGTGGCGGCATCGCGACCGGAAGCTTTCGGTGACCGCCGGCATCCACACGACTTCGCCGCTGAGCATCCAGTTCGGGCGCGTGACCCTGCGGGCGGTCAAGTTTTACGGCTCGTGGTATGGGATGGGGCAGTTCGAGCCGACCGTCATGCGTCGCGACGACGACGAGATCGTGCTCGTCGATTCCGGAAAGCGCCGCCATCCGCCGGGATACGATCTTCCGCTCGGACGGCCAGTTCCGTGGGAGGAAATCGAAGCTGGCGTCCGGCGGAGGCGCATCGAGCAGCCGGCGCTCGCGATGGAACTTCGGCTCCGACTCGCGGGATCGGCAATCGAGGCCAGGTTCCGCACGTCCGGCGGCCTCGACGGAATCCCGTTCCAGATCGAGTTCTGCTTCGAGTCGGGCGGCGAATGGGAGACCGCATCGCAATTTCAGGTTGGCGCGGCCGATCAGGCGATCCATCTGCGCGAGGGCGCCGGCGTCCTCCGGTGCGGCTCGGAGGCAATCCGGATCTCGCCCGGCCGTGCTGACCACGCGTATCGGGAAATGCGCGGACTCGAAAGGGAGACCGGAAGTTTCCGGGTGCTGATGACCATGTTCACGCCGGTCGATCACGCATTCAAAATCGAGGCCGGAGACTGGCGGATCGGCGACGGGACATTCGAAGTGCGATCCGCGTGAACGACGGATTGTGTTTCGCCCTGCTCACGGTCCTCGCCTGGGGCGTGTGGCTTGCGCCGGCCCAGACGGTGCGATTCAGCAACGAGCGGGTGAAGATTGCTTATGTCACGCTCGCGAATTTGCTGCTGACCATCGCCATCGCGGCGGGACACGGAATGGCCGGCCTGGACGCGAAGATTTTCGCCGCCTGCTTCGCCGGTGGTGTCATCTGGGCGGTCAGCGGGATCTTCGCCTTTCACGCCACCTCGCAAATCGGGATTGCCCGCGCCATGAGCGTTTGGGCGCCGCTGAACATCGTGGTTTCCATCGCATGGGGGATCGTGCTTTTCGGGGAAATGCGCGGACTCGGAACGATCCGCGCCGGAGGGGTCGCGCTGGCCGTCGCGCTGATGATTGCCGGAATCGCATTGATCGTTCGCTCGACCGATCCCGCCGACCGGACGCGGCGGGCGGCGTCGCGCTCCGGCCTCCTGGCAGCGGTCGCATCGGGAATTCTGTGGGGCAGCTACTTCATCCCGATCCGACTCTCGGGCATCTCGATGTGGGTGGCGGCGCTTCCGATGGCAGTCGGCATGTTTGCCGGCGGAATGGTTGTGGCGGTGGCCGGCGGCGCGAGTTTCCGGCTCGCGCGCAAGCGCGATTACCCGCTGGTCTGCGCCACGGGCGTCCTCTGGGGGATCGGCAATTTCGGCTCGCTCCGCATGATGGAACTTCTCGGCACCGGCAAGGGATTCACCATCGCGCAACTCTGCATCGTCGTGAACGCGCTGGTGGGCATCTACTTCTTCCGGCGACCCGAACCGCGCACGCTCGCCGCGCGCTGCACGCTTGCGGGCGTGGCGATCATGCTACTCGGCGGCATCGTTCTTGGCGGCCTGAAGACAGCGCCTTGACCGGCAGAGGCGGGCTCCGAGTTCGAAGGTGTGAGAACCAACCTGTGAGCGGCCACCAATCCGTCGATCACGGGATTGCAAACACGCCACCTCGTTTGCATGATGTTCCCGTCACGAGCGGGATTGGTAATCTGGCCGACCGCCAGCCCCAGCCGCTTCCTTGTTGATCCGACCCATGCCCGAGCCACCCCGACCAACCGGTTTTCGTCATCGAATTGGAACGGTAATGGACTCGACCCTCACTACGGGATCATACTGGCGCTCCGCGCAACGATAAGCTCCGGAAGGAAAACCACTACCCACCGCATGAAATCACCACTCCATTGGGGAACCTCCTACTATCCGGAACATCATACGCCTGAAGAATGGGCACGCGATTTGGACAACATGCAAAGCCTCGGTCTCACCGGGGTCCGCATTCTCGATTTCGCATGGACGGCTATCGAGCCGCGCGAGGCGTGCTACGAATTCGAGTGGCTCGACCGGTTCCTCGCCATGCTTCAGGACCGCGGGATGTGGTCGATTCTGTGCACGCCGACCGCGACCCCGCCGGCCTGGCTGGCGCGGCAGTATCCGGAGATCATGATCGTGGAACGGCGCGGGCGAACCCGCGTTTTTGGGAATCGACGCGAAGGCGATGTCGATTCGCCGATCTACCGGCACTATGCGGCGGAGCTGGCGCGAACGATGGGCGAGCGGTATGGGCATCACCCGACGGTCCGCGGTTGGCAGATCGACAACGAGCTTGTTGGCTCCGAAATCATGCCCCCGGAGTGCCACAGCAAGGCCTCGAACTTCGGATTCCGGCAGTATTTGAAGAGACGGCATGGGACCATCGAGACACTGAACGAGCGCTGGGGAATGCGTTTCTGGAATCAGGAGTTCTCGGATTGGGGCGAGGTCGATACGCCGCATCATGAGCGCCCGTGCGCCGGACATTATCTTGATTACTGCCGTTACTTCAGTGAGTCGCAGCGCGATTTCATTCAAGTCCAGGCCGACGCGTTGCGCGAAGTCGTCGATCCCGCCCAGTTCGTCAGCCACAACAGCACGGCCGTCTTCGATCGCGGGCTCGACCACCTCGTCTATGCCGAGGCGCAGGACGTGGTGGGGTGGGATGCCTACCCCGGCGCCGCCTCCGGCATGGTGGGCGCATACAAGGAGGCGTTTACCGCGCTCGCCTGCGATCTCTTCCGGACCGCAAAACGCCGGTCCTACTGGATCTTCGAAACGGATTCCTTCGGTCCCCGCAATTGCTTCTCGCATTTTGCCGAGCTTGCCGCGCGAGGCGCCGCCGGCATCGTTCATTGGCATTGGTGGACGCACCACGCTCACGTCGAACAGGGGTCCGACACGATCTGCGACTTTGCCGGTCGGCCGAAACCGGGCAAGGTCGAGCGGTTGAAGGCGCTTTACCAACGGCCGGAGTTCAAGCATCTCGGCGATGACGAGCTACCGAGGCAGAAGGCCGCATTCATATTCAGCCCCGATTGCGTTCGGTTGCAGAGCAAACCGTCTCCCTATCACGACAAGCCGGACCTGTCGTATCTTCGCAGTGTCGGCTCGATGGCCGAGGCGGTCAGGAGACGCGGTATCGCGGTCGATGTTGTCCGGCCTGGAGACTTGCTGGAAAAATACGATTTGCTTGTAATGCCCTCGCTTTCACTGCTCACGGGCGCACACGCGGAAGCAATCGTGAAGTTCGTGCGCGATGGGGGGGTTCTGCTCGCTTCCGGACCGACGGCGTTCTTCGACGAGTGGGGTGTTTACTATCGCGAGTTGGGGTCGCCGCTGAAGGAGGTGCTCGGCTTTACGCAGAGCGAGCTGGCCCGGCCAGCCGGTGAGCCGGCGATCACGTGGAACGATGGGCGTGAGTTCGCGACTGACGGCAGGTTATCGAATGTTGGGGAGATCGACGGAGAGGTGCTGGCGACTGTCAAGGATGGCGAAGTGAAGGATTGCGTGGCCGCTTACGGGCGCGCGCACGGCAAGGGCAGAGTCTTTTATCTGTGCGCGAGTTCCGACGAGGGCGCGTATGAGATGGCGGGGCTGGCCGGTGAGGCCGCCGGACTGGTCGTCCATGACAATCCGCATCGCGACGTCGGCATCTTTCCGGATCTCAGGGGTGAGGGAACCTGGTTCTTCAATCACAGTAAGGAAGATCGGACCTTGGAGGGCGTCACAATGGAAGCCGGCCAGTTCCGGCTGGTTAGACAAAGCAACACCCACAAATAACACCCATCATGTCACGAGTTCATCATTCCCTG
>JBGSYE010000752.1:0-2782 GCA_041751075.1 Chthoniobacteraceae bacterium | reverse complement strand
TCCCGCCGAAACTGCCCCCGCCACCGGCGGCATTGCTGCTTGCAGACGGTGGCGCGCCGTGCATTTTCGCGACCCGCCGCGGCGCCAGCCAGCCGCAGAGACCGCGGCCATCCATCGCCGGATTTTCCGATGCCCATTTTCCCTCCTCCTCGCGCCGCTCGCGCGCTGCTCGCCATCCTGCTCATCACGACTCTCCCCGCCTGCCGACGCACCGAAGCGGAGTACCAAAAGCTCGTGGACGAGAACGCGTATCTCCGCGCGGAAATCGAGCGCTTGAACCGACGGGGCGCGGAGGAGAAGGCGGAGGAGAAGGATGGCGCGGCGCCGGGCACGCCGGACCTCGTGGCCACGATCGTGGATCTCTGGAGCCAGCGCTTCGATGACAATGAATTCCGCTCGCGGCAGCGGCTGAGTGGCAAGCTCATCCGGGTCACCGGCGCGGTCGATGCGGTGGCTGCGGATTCGATCGGCGTCGCGGGCGTGAGCAAGCGCTTTGGCAATGTCCGGATCACCGTCCATCTCGCCGACAACTATGCGCTGCGAATCCGCGACGGGCTGGCCGCGCTCGAGCGCGGGTCCGCGGTGACGGTCCAGGGGAAATTCAATTACGAACGGATGATCCTGACCGACTCCGTGTTCGTCGATCAGGTCGGCGGGCGCACGCTCTACTCCGACGATCTGCTCTCGCTCTCCGCAGGTGTCCCGCTCGGAGGCGTCATCCGGACTCCCACCGCAAAGCCCGCGACGCCAGCGCCGAAATAGCGCCGCACCACCCGATGCGAAGTCCCCGGGACATCGCCCACAACAAACCCGGGGCTGGCGGGTTGTGCTGCGGAGTGCCGGCATGGGCCTCCCATTTCGCACCACGATGCTTGCCGTTTTCCCATCCCCGCCAATACTCCACGTCCATGCCGCCGACCACGACCGCACCCGTCGCCCCGATTTCCTTCCCCCGGCCCGTGCCGGCGCAAAAGATCCGTCCGCCGAAGAAGAACATCCCCCAGACGCTGATCCAGCGCACCCACATCCTGCAGGCTGTGCGCGCTTACGTCGCCGAGCATCGGCCGGTGCCGCCGATGCCTTCGGATGATTTGAAAGTGCTGGCCGATCGGCTCGTCGTGCAGCTCGGGTGCGAACCGATCTATCGCGACTACATCGGCGTCTTGCTGAACAACGAAATGTGGCGCGAGCCGCTGGCCGCAGTGCCATTCGAGCGCCGCCTGCTGCTGCTCCCGAAATGTCTGCGCGTCGAAGACAAATGCCCCGCGCCCTTCGATGAATTCGGCCTGCTCTGCAAACAGTGCGGCCTTTGCACCATCCAGGATCTGCAGGCCGAAGCCGAGCGCCTCGGCTACGCGGTGCTCGTCGCGGAAGGCAGCGCCATCGTCATGTCGCTCATCCAGACGGGGAAGATCGAGGCCATCGTCGGCGTGAGCTGCCTCAGCGTCCTCGAGCGCGCCTTTCCTTACATGGAGGCCGCGGCCATCCCCGGCGTCGCCGTGCCGCTGCTCCAGGACGACTGCATCGACACGAATGTCGATCTCGACTGGGTGTGGGACTACATCCACCTCACCAGCGATGACCAGACGCGCCGCCTCGATCTCAGCGCCGTGCGCGAGGAAGTGGACTTCTGGTTCACGCCGCTGAATCTCGACGCGATCATGGGCCCCGCGGATGGTGCGACGGAAAAAATCGCGCGCGAGTGGCTCGGCCGCGCCGGCAAACGCTGGCGCCCTTTCCTCACCGTCTCGTCGTATCAAGCCCTGCGCGCCACGCCCGGCGCCGCGCTGCCCGAGGATCTCCGCAAAGTCGCCGTCGCCGTCGAGTGCTTCCACAAAGCCTCGCTCATCCACGACGACATCGAAGACAACGACGCCCAGCGCTACGGCGAACCCACCCTGCACGAAGAACACGGAATCCCCGTCGCGCTGAATGTCGGCGACCTGCTCATCGGCGAAGGTTACCGCCTGCTCGCGAGCTGCAGTGCCAGCGCCGAGCAGAAAGCCGCCAGGCTCCGCGTCGCCGCCGAAGGCCAGCGCGAACTCTGCCGCGGCCAGGGCGCGGAACTCGTCTGGGCGCGCAATCCCGCGCCGCTCGGTTCGCTCGACGTGCTCGATATCTTCCGCCGCAAGACCGCCCCCGCCTTTGCCGTCGCGCTCCACCTCGGCGCCATCTACGCCGGCCAGCACGAGGAGAATGAAGAAGTGCTCGCCGCCTACAGCGAAGCCCTCGGCATCGCCTACCAGATCCGCGACGACCTCAGCGATCTCGGCGCGAGCGGCGAGACGAATGACATCGCCGGTCTGCGCCCCAGCCTGCTCCTCGCCGTCGCCTACGAGCGCGCGAAAGACGGCCCGCGCACCGCACTCGAAGCCCACTGGCGCCGCCTTTCCACCGCATCACCCGCCGAAATCGAAGCGCTCTACCTCGAACTCCGCGCCGACGAACGCTGCCGCACCCTGCTCGAGAGTTACAAAGAGGAAGCCATCCGCACCCTGCGCGATGTCGAAAACGCGAACCTCAAGGGCCTGCTCCGCCGCGTCATCGGCAAGATTTTCAACGACACGGAAATCAAAGGCTGGTGCAAAGAGTTCGAGGGAAAGCACGCCACCCGCGCGCTCGAACTCGTCCCGGAGATGTAGCGCCGGACAGAGCCGCCACTACACCCGCGCCGCTCCCGGTCGCCTTCAGTAGCTCACTTTCTTCGGCAGAGTCTTCGCGGCCTCGATCCATTCGCCCACCTGCTTTTCCGCCGGCACCCGGCCCGTTAGCTTTTTGGCGT
>JBGSYE010000751.1:0-5942 GCA_041751075.1 Chthoniobacteraceae bacterium | reverse complement strand
GCCGCCAAAGAGCAGCCCGAATACGAACGCAAAGCCCAGGCCCACGCCGCCCGCAAAGCTGCCGGCCAGCGCGCCGGACGCGAGCCGAAGCCGCCGGAGGACACGCCCGGACCGCAGGACCAGTATAACTTCACCGACCCTGAGAGCCGGATCATGAAAGCCGGCACCGGCGGCCATTTCGAGCAGACCAACAACGCGCAGGCAGCGGTGGATGTCGAAGGCCGTCGGCTCATCCTCGGCGCGCCCGTCACCGACGCGCCCGATGACAAGGAACAACTCGTGCCCGGAGTGGCGAGTGTCGAACCCGGCGTGCGGCAGGTGTCCGCGGTGCTTGTGGACAGCGGCTTTTACAGCGCAGCCGCTGTGGCGCAAGTCGAGGCACCTCGGGCCGACGGCGTCCCGGCGCCCGTGGTCTATGCGGCGATGGGGCGCGAGAGCCATCATCGCACCCTCGCCGAACTGGCCGGCCCGCCCGAGCCAGAGCCCTTGGCCGCAGGAGCAGGCATCAAGGAAAGGATGGCGCACCGGCTGGCCACCGCCGCCGGGCGGGAACTCTACCAGCAGCGCAAGCAAACCGTGGAGCCCGTCTTCGGGATCATCAAGGAAGTGATGGGCTTTCGGCGCTTTAGTTTGCGGAGCAAAGCCAAAGCGAACCTCGAATGGGTGCTGGTCTGCGCCGCTTACAACATGAAACGCCTGCACCGGCTGGTGCGGAACGCCCTGGAAAGCAACGCGATGAACCTTCAAGCCGCATAAAGGGAGAGAAATCCAAATCCCGCCCGGAAAAACTCAAATCACTCTCCACAGCAGCCCCCCAACCCGCACCCAAAAGAGTCCTCCCGTCGAGCTGCTCGATCGAGTCTGCCATGACTCTCCCCTCCCTTTCATTCCTGATTTCGCCTCTCAGTCCGACAGGCTGATAGATAGAATCCCAGCGGCTCTCCGTCGAACAAAAACAGGAGCAATTTTCACAGACCGACCCGAATGGCACTAAGATAAGACGCTTTTGGGATGGGCACCCAAGGCGTTTACTCTGAAAAACCGCCTTGACTTAGTGCCATTCCAGACTGACCCCCGCATCGTTTCGACAGCGGCCGGACGATGGGTGCATTTACTGAGCGATGTGGGGGTTTCCACTCATTGTGAGGAGTGTGAAGAGCAGCGAGAACCGCTCTGCGCACTACCCGTGTGGAAAAACCAATCAGCAGTGGAGGCACCAACATGCGGTACCAAAAATCCAACCATCCGATAACCAGCGCTCTGCTGGCGACTGCGCTCTCCACCTGCTTGGTCGCAAGCGCGCCCCAGGCAGGGGCCGCCCCGCGCCGCTTGAGTGACGCGGAGCTCGACCGGGTTTGCGCCAAGGGTTCCACCGGGACCGGCGATCACCTGATCCCACTGCGCGCGATCCAATTCGATTTCCAGCATGCGGGGACGGCCACGCAGGTCGCTGGCTCCGGGCGGTTACTCGTCGAGGCGAACACGGCGGATCCGGCCCGCGTGCAGATCGCTTCCGGCCAGAGCCTGCGGCTGACGAGAAATCCGCAGGGCGGCTTTTCCAGCATCGCCGGCGGAACCGCGTTCCGAGGGGTGCAGATCCGCGCCGATGATGCGGCGGTGCGCGTCACCGCCGACTTCGATGTGTCCGTGAAGACCGCCAGCAACCAAACACTGCGAAGCTCGCGGGACAACGCCTTGATGCGGCCAGCCGGGCTGATGCAGGCAGCGGCTGGCGCCGCAGCGCGCCGGGAAAGGTAACCCGCCTATCTTTCCTGCGAAGACAACCCTTTGGCGGCCAACACCGCCAATCTCAGCAAAGCAAGAAACCAAAACCAAAACAAAGTAACATACGAAGTATGACAACCACAAGCTATCTGCGGCGTGTCCTGACCGGCACCTGCTGCATTGCGCTAATATCGGCGGCGCCCGCATTTGCGGGACGCAGGCTCAGTGACAAGGAAATGGATAAGGCGACGGCCAAAGGCCAGCCGACCCTCCTCAAGGGCGAAGGCAAGCAGACCATCTACGATCATGCCGATCATACCGTGAACGGGAGCGGCTGGTCGCAGGAAGGCGCGAAGGGCCTCAGCATTGCGAACGTGGCCGGCGAGAATAACGTGGCCGTCGGGCAAAACCTGGCGTTGACCGGCGGAACCCTGAAGCAAGAAAACAAGATCCGCCAGGACCACGCCGTTCGTGTCACACTGGCTCCAAAACAAGGTGCCAGCAAACCGCACCACGGCGGCGGCAAGCCCTGGGACAGGCCAAAGGGTAATGACGGAAAACCACACGATGGCGGAGGGAAGCCCTATGACGATGGTGGCAAGCCGCAAGATGCCGCACTGAAGCCCGTCGAAGAGGGACAGAAACCCGGCGACGGCGGCAAATTCGGCGGCCGCCCTGACGGAAAGGATCGTGGCAAGCGCCACTACATCGCCAGCGGGGACAAAATCCGCGGCGATCATGTGAAGCTCGGGGACGGCGATCAGTGGATCAAAGACAAGACCAAGTTCAGCGTCGTGCTCAGCGGGAACTCCCAGCAGGGTGCGGTCGCAGCGAGCCTTCTGAACGTCGCCGGACGCAATAACGTCGCGGTGGGGCAGAACGTCGGCGCCGGCGGGTTCGGCGGCGATTCCCAAGGGCTGAGCATCGGCGGCGGCGGCTCTGCGACCCTCACGCAGACCAACTCGATCATCCAAAACCACTAACCAACCACCCCTTCCTGCCGCTCTCCCCGGAGCCGGACTGTTAACTCCGGGGAGACGGTCAGGCGGGGTGTAACTTATGAAAACATTTCCCCATCTTCGCGCCTTCCGAACAGGCGCACTCCTCAGCTTGCTGGTCTTCACGACATATTCGACCCACGCGGGACCGCGTGTGCTCCGCGACAAGGAACTGGACACCGTCCACGGCGGTGTCGCACCTCAATCCAATGCCCGGGCACGGTCCGGGAGCAGCGACCGGTCTCCCGCGGTCGCACCCGTCAGCAGCCCTTCCATCCTCATGAGCGGGCAGGCGCAACAGAATCTGACCGCGATGGTGAACATCGCGGCCGTCAACTCCTCGGTGCAAGTGTTGATGAACCTCAACATTAGCATCAACTCCCGAGTCGGATCGGTCGGCCAGGGCAATGGTGGGTTGCAGAACCACTCGCGATGAGACTCCTAGAGAACCGGCGACCAGCGCTGGGTTCCATCCATTGGATGGCAGCACTGTTGGCAGGCTGCCTCAGTGTTGGCGCTGCCGCTGAGCCGGTGCCCTCGAAGCGACTGAATGCGGTGCAATTGGACGCCGGGGGCCTGCTGCGCATTCGGAAGCCGGTCAAGACCTTCAAGGATTTCAAAACCCAGCGAGCCGTCTTGCAACGCTACGACTACAGTTGCGGCGCCGCCGCGCTGGCCACGATCCTGCAACACTACTACGGCCTGCCGGTCAACGAGCAATCCGTCGTCGCCTACCTGCTGCAAGTGCATGGGATGGATAACGCCCTGCAGCGCTACAAGGAGAAGAAGGGCTTCTCGCTGCTCGACCTCAAACAAGCCGCGGCCTCCGCCGGGTTTGAGTGTCTGGCATTCGCGGAGATGACCCTCGCGGATCTCGTGGATTTGAACGCCCCGGCGATCATACCGATCCGTGTTCGCGGCTTCGATCACTTTGTCATCTTTCGCGGGATTCGCGACGATCGTGTCTTTCTCACCGACCCGGTGGCCGGGAATATCACTATGAAAGGGCCGCAGCTTCTCGGCGCCTGGAATGGCGGCATCGGCATGGTGCTGCGGTCGCGAAAAGGCGAACCGCCACGGCATTGGCAGCCGGATCGCAACAAGGAAGGCCGTTACGTTTCCCAAGACCTCACGCGCAGCATGCTGTATCGGCGCGATGCCCTCGCGATCGTGAAAGGGCCACGCGAATTCTGAGGGACGGCCGACCTTACCAATCAACCCCACCAAAGAGCCGCGACTGCTGCTCCGCCAACCGAAAAGAAACCCCGACATTCACCCATGCGATCACCCATCCACCCACTTATCGCCAGCTTTATTACCTGTTGTTCGCTTTCCACAGCTTTGGCTCAGACGGAAGGCTCCTCCGGAGGCGGGGCCGCGCAGGAACAAGCAAATTTCACGGTGGCGATGCGCCAGGAAATCGCCGAGCTGCGGGCCGAGGTCGAGAAAATGAAGGCGCGGGCCTCCGTGACGCGAGCTGAGGTCGAGAAACTCAAGACACGGTCCACCGCGAGCCCGGAAGCTAGTCAGCCCGGCGGAGGCGCTGCCGGTGTGCCGAGCCAGACCGAAGCTCCGGGAGTGCCGGCCGTCGCCCTCGACGACGAAGAGTATCGCCTCGAGCGGGAACGTGCGATTCGCAGCGTTGCACGCAACGGCGTCTTGTTGCACCGGAACGAGTGGGAGGTGGAGCCATCCTTCGCCTACTCGCATTGGTCCACCAATCTGCTGAGCGTCGATGGCTTGAGCGTCCTGCCGGTCCTCGTCGTCGGCGAGGTCGAAGGCTTGCGGGTCGAACGCGACACCTTCCAAGCGAGCCTGACGTTGCGCTATGGCATCCTGGATAACTTACAGGCCGACGTAACGGTGCCGTATCGGTATGAGTATCACCGCTTTGTCCGGCAAGTGGATCAGGTCGAGCGCAAGGAGGAAAGTGCCAGCGATTACGGCATGGGCGACGTCGAGTTCGGGCTGACGCACCAATTGCTCTACGAGCAAGGGTTGACCCCGGACTTGCTCCTGTCCTTGCGCGGGCGCGCGCCGACCGGAAAGGACCAGTTTGAAATCGAACCCGACGGTGAGGAAATTCCCATGGGCACCGGCGTGTGGGGGGTGCGCGGTGGCCTGACCGCGATCAAGGCTCTCGATCCGATCGTGCTCATTCTGAGCGGCGGCTTCACTTGGAATGCCAAGCGTGACATTACCATCGAAGTGCAGGATCCGAACAACCCGGGAGAGACGCTCGAGTGGGAGACCACCTACGAACCTGGCGGGATGGTGGATTGGGGCCTCGGCATCGCGCTCGCGGTGAATCCCGCCCTGGCGCTGAACTTTCAGTTTCAGCAACGGGTGACCTTCCGGAACAGCCTGAAGGGATTTGGCGAAGTGGACGGCTCCTCAGGAAATCAGGCGGATGTCCGCTTTGGCTTTGGCTGGGCGCTCACCCACGACGTGATCGTCAATTTTGTCTCAGCCGCCGGATTGACTGAGGACACGCCCGATATGACCACCTCGCTCGGGGTCGCAATCAAGTTCTAGCAGCCTGTCGGACTGAGAGGCGAAACCAGGAATGAAAGGGAGGGGAGAGTCATGGCAGACTCGATCGAGCAGTTCGACGGGAGGACTCTTTTGGGTGCGGGTTGGGGGGCTGCTGTGGAGAGTGATTTGAGTTTTTTCCGGGGAGGGATTTGGATTTCTCTCCCTTTATTCGGCTTGAAGGTTCATCGCGTTGCTTTCCAGGGCGTTTTGCACCAGCCGGTGCAGGCGTTTCATGTTGTAGGCGGCGCAGACCAGCACCCATTCGAGGTTCGCTTTGGCTTTGCTCCGCAAATTAAGGAAACGCTGATTTAATGCACTTGCCCGGCAGAAAGAGATAGGCAGTAACTTTGTTAGTTAGTAAGAATGAAAGGCATGCAACAACAACTGAGTTCCGCCCAATCAGAGTACGCTGGTATTAACCGTTGCGAAAGTGCTGGCGTTAAGGAGTGGTGCTTTGTTAAGTTAGTCAGATGAATGAAGCACGTGCTGCCGCCCTGCATGAGGAACGCGAGAACGTCGTGGCGGCGGTGCAGAGAGGAGAGTCCGTCAAAGTCGTGGCCCGCACCCATGATGTGCCGGTGCGCACGGTCTTTAACTGGCGCTTCGTGAATTAGCGTGGTTGCATATCTAGCCTTCCGAGGAAGAAGAGGATGCGGATGCGGTAATGCTCGAAGTTGCGGAAGC
>JBGSYE010000750.1:0-8982 GCA_041751075.1 Chthoniobacteraceae bacterium | reverse complement strand
CGCGAGCACGAGCCGGCGCTCTGCTTCGCGCAGCGGGCCG
Source organism: Chthoniobacteraceae bacterium (assembly GCA_041751075.1). Taxonomy (GTDB): domain Bacteria; phylum Verrucomicrobiota; class Verrucomicrobiia; order Chthoniobacterales; family Chthoniobacteraceae; genus JANNXQ01. Next base: position 8,942 of record JBGSYE010000750.1, on the reverse strand, counting down.
GTGAGGGATTCCGCCTGCCCCGTGGCCCGCATGAGGACACTCACGAGTGCCGCGAGGAGATTCGTGCTCACGGCGAGACGCGAACCTTTCGGGATGTCATTCACACTCGAGACGATCTCCAGTCCTCGACCCGGCCCGAGCATTTGCGCGAGCAGATCGGAGAGCGACTGCCCCGAGCCTTCGATCCCCGGCGGTACGAGGCCGCTCGCGATCACCGCGGCTTTGAGCAGACCGAGATAGTCCTTCGCAAAATCGAAGACCTCCGCGAGCGACGAAATCTCCGCGGTGGCGCCGAGATCGACGGAGACGAGCCGCAGCACGGGCTCCTCGATCACGCGCAGCCATGCGCTCACCGGTGGCTGCGGTTCGGCGTCGCGTCCATGCACGCCGAGATCGACGGAGATATTCAGCACTCTCGCGCCCTCGGGATAATCCATGCCGAGGAAGAAGATGTCGCTCCATGCCGAGTGCGTGAGGTCCATGCGCACCGGAGTGAGCTCGCGCAGGATGGGATAAGAGCCATCGGCAGCGGGGCGCAAGAGTTCCGGCCTGAGCCGCAGCGGTTGATCCTTCGGATGCCCCATGCGGAACATCCACTGATTTCCCCGCACGCTGCGAACGCTGCGCCGGACTTGATCCGCGAGCGTCTGGAAGGCCAGCCGGTGATACGCGGCGGCAAGCGCCGACGAGAGCGCATCGCTTGCCCCTTCGGCTTTCTGAATTTGGGAGAAGACTTCGATCGCCTCCTCAAAGCGCCGCCCCAGCAGATGCTCGAAACCTTGAGCCGGAATGAGCCCGCTGGTGCGCAAGCCCTCGCACGCCGGCAGATGAAAGCGATGGATGGCGTAAAGGAAAAAGAGCGCGCGCACGCGCTCGTAGAGATTCGGCGATTGCCGGCGGAAGGCGTCGAGTGCCTCGCATTCCGCGAGCAGTTCCTCGAGTGAGGCGGACGCTGCGAGGTCGTCGAGGGAGCGATCGCGGACAGCGGGATCGGGGCTGGAAATGAGGGCTATCAGCTTCGAGTCCATTAGCTGTGCGGGGCGGTCCATCCGTCGCACGGCAGCTCCGCAGCCTGCTTGCTGCTGGCCATCAATTCCACCAGCCCGCGCAGCACCTCGTCGCGATCGGTGCCGTCGAGGGCGAGGGCGAGTTGCGCGGTGAGGAGGCCGTATTTCACCCCGAAGTCGTAGCGGCGTCCGTCGAGTTCGCAGGCGAGGTAGCGCTCCTGGCTGGCGAGTTCGGCGAGGACGGATCGGAAATTCACCGCATCGCCGCCTTTCTCGAAAGCCTCATCCAGCATGCGCAGCACGATGGGTGTGAGGACATGCATGCCGAAAAAGCACAGGTAGTAGCCGGCGCGCAGTCCCGGCACGTCGATCTTCTGCTCGGCCTCCGTGGGCGTGGGTTTCTCCAGCACGGTATCGACCTGGTAGAGGCGGCGCGCGGCATCGACGAGCCTGCCCCCGACCGCCCCGTAGTAGGGCAGTTTGCTCTCATGGGTCGATTGCACTGCGGAGACCGCGCACTTTTCCGCGCGGGCGATTTCCACGAGCTGCTGCGCGCAGCCCTGGCGCGTGCTGCTGAGGTAGAGGTGATCGCCGACGAGGAGGAGAAAAGGATCGCTCCCGCAGAAATCCGCCGCGCAGTGGATGGCATGGGCGTAACCGAGCGGCGCGCTCTGCTCGATAAAGGTCAGCCGCCCCGCATGCGGACCGGCGGCGGCCCGGTAGGCGGGCTCGTCGCCGCGCGCGATCACGAGCCCGATCGTCTCGATCCCAGCGCCGAGGACCTCCTCGATGATGATGGCCAGCGCGGTCTTGGTGACGCCGTCGCGATCCACGAGCGTCTGGAGCGGGAGAGAGTGCTGGTTCTTGCCGGCAGCGGTGATGAGGGCTTTGCGGATTTCCATGCAGGGGGCGGGAGAGTGGCGGGGGAGGTTCCAAATTCCAAATTCCAAATAAATTCCAAGGCTCAAGGACACAAATTTCAAGGAGCCGCCGGTGGCCGCTGTCTTCCTTGAAATCTGCCCCCTGAATTTCGGTGCTTGGTGCTTGGAATTTCCCGCTACCTGGCCCCTCGCCCGAAGAGGACTACCGGCACCGTCATGAGCAGGATCTTGAAGTCGAGGAGCAGGGACCAATTGTCGATGTACTCGAGGTCGAGCCTCACCCATTGATCGAAGGATTTGACCTCATTGCGCCCGCTGACCTGCCAGAGACAGGTGAGGCCCGGCTTCATCGAGAGCCGGCGCCGCTGCGCCGGGCTTTCAAATTTCTCCACTTCGTAAATCGGGAGCGGGCGCGGACCGACGAGGCTCATGTCGCCACGGAGCACATTGAGGAGCTGCGGCAGTTCGTCGATGCTGGTCTTGCGAACGATGCGGCCGATCGGCGTCACCCGCGGATCCTTCTCGATCTTGAAGACGGGACCGCTCATCTGGTTGAAGGCGGCCAGTTCGCTGTGCAGCATCTCAGCATTCGTCTCCATCGAGCGGAATTTGTACATCGTGAAGGGCCGCCCATTCTTGCCCGCGCGCATCTGGCGGAAGACGATCGGGCCCGGCGAAGTGAGACGGATGGCGATGGCCACCAGCAGCATCAGCCACGACGTCAGCACGAGCAGCACGAGCGCGCCCACGCGGTCGATCGCGCCTTTGATGGTGAGGGCCACGGAAAGCTCGGGGGTCGTGCGGAAGACGAGCACCGGGCGCGTCCCGAAGACATCGAAATCCGGGCGCGCGATCGAGGTCCGGATGAAGTCCGCGATCAGCCACGCTTCGACGCCTTCGATCTCACAAGCGCCGATGGCCTCCTGCAGCCGATCGAGGTGGCTGTGGCCGCCGGCGAAGATCACGCGGGAGACGCTATGCTTGTGCAGGGCCTCGACCAGGGCCGTGAGCGGCTGCGTCTCGATGTCGAAATCTTCGACGACCAGCATCTCCTGGAGTTGCTCGGCCGGGAGACTCGCGCGCAGGGCCCGCAGATCGACCGGGGTGCCGGCGAGGATCACGCGCTCGCGCAGATCCTCGCGCTGCGCCAATGCGCGATAGCGGGCGATCGTCACCCTTTCACGAACCAGCAAAAAAGTGCCACCCAACACGGCAAAGAGCGGCATCACCGCGCGACTCGGCACGCCCAGCTTGAGAAAATAGGCGCAAGCCGCGATGACCAGCCCGAGCCAGAACGCCGCGTGGCCGAGTTGCGCGATCGAGCGCCGGACGCTCTTCTGGAGTGGATGACCGTAGAAGCCCTGCGTCTCGAGGAAGATCGGCCCAAACGGCAGGATGATGAAAAGCAGCCACTGGAACTCCGCGAATGGACCGATCGGCTTTTGAAACATAAACCACTCCGCACCGAAAAACCGCAGGGTGTGCGCGAGCCAGAAGGCGAGCGCCAGCAGAATCCCGTCGGCGATCTGGAGGAGCTGGAGGCTGAGCTCCTGCCTGCGACCGATCAGGCCGGCTCTCGGTGACGCGCCCACAGCTTTAGCGGGCAATGCTCCTCGCAGGGGCGTTGCAGTCGCACGCATAGTGCCCTCCTTCACCGCTTCGGCGGAATTGGGATTTGAGTTTCACGAGGAGGCTGATCATTCGGTGAAGAGCGCAACGCATAATAAAATGACAAACAGGAAAAACTCCAGACTTTTACCGACAACTCCAATGGTCGTGGGCACCGTCCATTCGGAAGGTTCGCTCCGTTCCGCCCTGCGGATCGCACCGCCGGCCCTGGATCTTCTGGAGTTCCGCGTCGATGCCTTCGCCCCCGATTCGCGCTCCCTCCTGGCGGCCGCCCCGCGGATGAAACTGCCGCTGATCGTGACCGTGCGCCACCCGGCGGAAGGCGGAGCCCACGCGCTCAGTGCAGCCCGGAGGCGGGAGCTTTTCTTCGATTTCCTCCCTCACGCCTCGCTCCTCGACGTGGAATTGCGTGCGGTCGGCACGCTGAAGGACGTCCTCGCCGCAGCCCGGGCAAACGGTGTCCGTGTGATCGCGTCGTCGCACGACTTTCGCCGCACCCCGTCGTCCACGGAGCTGCGGCGTCGCGTCGTCCAGGCCCGGCGCGCCGGCGCGGATGTCTGCAAGATCGCCGCCTTCCTCCGCACTCCCTCCGATTTCGCACGTCTCGTCGCCCTCTTCGCACAAAGACCGACGCTCCCCCTCAGCGTCATGGGCATGGGCCCCTTGGGGAAAGTATCTCGTCTGCTTTTCAGCCGCCTGGGATCGGTGCTGAACTACGGCTACCTGCATCGTCCGAATGCCGACGGGCAGTGGGAAGCGCGGGAGCTGAAGGCGCGCCTCGGGGAGCTTTGAGCGAAAAGACAGACGCCTGAAGCCGCAGGAGAACTGAGAAGCGTCGGGACCGACCGCCTTCCTCCGTCGCCTGCTCGCTATGCCACCGCGTGCTGCTGCGGCTGGATCACCCGCATGAGCGCCGAATAAATCTCCGAAGGCCCCAGGCCCTTGCTCACGTAGCCGTTCGCGCCGGCTTTCCGGGCCGCCTGCATCGCGTCTTCATCGTAACCCAGACCGGTGAACATCACGATCGGCAGGTGGGGATGCTTGGTGCGCAGGAGCGCGATCAAAGTCAGACCGTCGATCTTCGGCATTCCGATATCGAGGATCAGGCCGTCGCAGGGATTCAACTCGAGCCAGGGCTCGACTTTCGAGCTGTCGGTCAGCGATTGAGCCGAGTGGCCTTTGCCACGCAGGTAAGTAGTCAGGAAGCGATTCAGGAGCCGATTGTCGTCAACAACGAGGAAGTTCATGTGGGTGATAAGCTGAGATCCGACAAAGGTTTTTAGCAATGCGTGTGCCACTCGACCGCTCCTCCTGATGTGGCCGCGGGATTAGACCACGGTCAGCGGTCCGTCGAAAATCGTCAGGCTGACCACCTCGGTCCGCGCGATGTGCGGCCCGTGCTGCACGCCCTTTGGCGCAAAGAACAGCGTGCCCGGTGTGTAGGTGACGTCGCTCTCCCGCCACTCGCCGGAGAGTATCCACGCCCACTCATTGGCCGCGGGATGCGTGTGCGCCGGGATGGTCATGCCCGCGTGAAATTTCCGGAGGACGACCACGCCACCGGTCGCCTCATTCGTGTGCAGGATCTTCAGTTCGACGCCTGCATAGGGGCCGGGTTGCCACGGTTTGTCTTCGGCCAGTGCGATGCAGGGAAACATGCGGCCATGCAACGGCGGCGCTACGTTCCCGGCAAGCGCGGTTTGGCGATCAGCCGGCGTCCCCAGGGGATTGGAGTATTCCTTCGCGGAGCTTGCACCACGCGGCTGGCGCGAAAACAATCGCAGGTATGAATCTCCCCGGAACCCTGCGCAATCGTGCCGCGGCAGTCGTCGCCTTCCTTCTGACTGGCATCGCCCCATCGCCATCCGTGGCGGCCGAGCCTCCGCTGCCGGATCAAGCGCTGACGGCGATGCGCAAAGCGGCGAGCTTTTACCGCACCCAGGCGGCGGTGCGTGGCGGCTACGTCTATTACTACTCGCCCGATCTCTCGCGACGGCTGGGCGAGGGCAAGGCGGGGCCGCAGGAGATCTGGGTGCAGGCGCCGGGCACCCCGGCCGTCGGTCTCGCCTATCTCCGCGCACATGCCGCGACGGGCGACGCCTTCTACCTCGACGCCGCGAAAGAGGCCGCCGAGGCTCTGGTCTATGGACAACTCGCCTCGGGCGGCTGGACGGCGTCGATCGATTTCGACCCGCAAGGCCCGCGAGTGCAGCAATACCGCAATGGCAAAGGCCGCGGCCCGCGCAATAGTTCCTCCCTCGACGACGGCACCACGCAGACTGCGCTGCGATTCCTGATGCACGCCGACCGCGCACTCGGCTTCCAGCATCGCGAAATCCACGAGGCCGTCGAAGTCGCCCGCGCTGCGCTGCTCGCCGCGCAATTTCCGAGCGGCGGTTTTCCGCAGGGCTGGACGGGGCCGGTGGCCGCGCACGCCGCGGTCCAGGCGAGTTATCCCGATTACGACTGGCGCACAGAGAATCGGATCAAGGCCTACTGGGATCTGCCGACGCTCAACGACGGCCTGGCCGGCACCGTCGCGCGGACCCTCGCCGAGGCCGCGGAGATTTATCGCGATCCCAAGTGCCGTGGCGCGCTGGTAAAGCTCGGCGACTTCCTGCTCCTCGCGCAGATGCCCGAGCCCCAGCCCGGCTGGGCGCAGCAATACGACTCCAGAATGCGCCCGGTGTGGGCGCGGAAATTTGAACCACCCGCTCTCGCCAGCCGCGAGTCGATGGACGCGATGGAGACGCTGCTCCGCATCCACACGCTCTCCGGCGACGCGAAGTATCTCGATCCCCTGCCCCGCGCGCTCGCCTGGCTGAAACGCTCCCACCTGCCGGATGGCCGCCTCGCGCGCTACTACGAACTGAAGACGAACACGCCGCTCTATATGACGCGCGACTACCAGCTCACCCACGACGATTCCCAACTCCCCGAGCACTACGGCTGGAAAATCGAGTCGCAAGTCGAGCCCATCGCCGCCGCACTGGCCGCCGCCAAAGCCCGCAAGCCCGCTCCCGCGCCAGTTGCGCCGTCCGATGAAGACATCCGCAAAATCATCCGGGCGCTCGATGCCGAAGGCCGATGGATCAGCACTTACAAAGGCGGGATGATGGTGGGCCAGCCAAAGTTCAAGCCCGGCGAGCCCTACATCGCCAGCGCCGTCTTCGCGCAGAATCTCGAAACCCTCAGCGAGTATCTGTCGAAAGCGCGACGACGTTGAGCTTCACATCGCTCCCCGGCCTGCCCCGCAGCCTCAAGCGCAGACGCACGGATCTCAGAACCCCGTATTGGGAAACCACCGGCTGTAGTAGTTCTCGTCCAGACGCGTGAGCGGGATGCTCACCGGCGCGGGCACCCCTTTCTCCACCCAGCCCGCCACCACCTCGCGATGCCCGAGCAGCGCGAGCGCGTCGAAGACATTCCCCGGCGAACCTTCAGGCCAGCGATTCTCGACCTGCGGATCCCAGATCGCGATCCCGCTTGCCCCAGCGGCGTAGTGTGCGGTCACCTTCTTCGCGATCTCCTGCGGCTTCCCGGTCTTCCATGCGATCACAAAGGGATACACGCCGACTTTCGTCCCCGCCGTGAGCCGGTGGTAGTAGGCCATGTCCGGCGGCGCAAATGAGGTGTGATGCGCAAACCACGCCACCGCGAGCTCATCGACCAGCCCCCGCTCGATCCACTCGGGCAGGGCGAAGCCGAATTTCCGATTGTCCGCCTCGCGGCTGAAGGTGCCGAGCGAGATCCGATAACGCTCGGAACGGCCCTGGGCGCGCGCGGTCTCGTCGAGCAAGGTGCGAATTTCCTGCATGAAATCCGTCATCAAGTCCGCCCGGAGTTCCAGGATGCGCGGATCATCCTCCGGGATCGTGCGGGGATCGTCGGAATGTCGCTCGCGGAAGCGTTCGCAAAAGGCGTCCTCCCACAGGATCATCGGCATCCCGCGATTGAAGAGCAGGCCCACGCCTTCGGGGCGCAGCTCAAGCGTTTCGCGGAGAATCTCGATCAAATGCTGCCGCACCTCCGGCACTGCATAGCTCATGTACATCGTCGGCGTGCCATCGCGATCCACGCAGCGCCACTCGGGATGCGCCTCGAAGAACTTGCTGCTGAAAGTCTCTTCGTAAGGGATCGAACACTTCCAACCCGCGGGCCGCAGCATCACATGAAACTCCGCGCCCTGCGCCCGCGCCGCATCGCGCGCGACTTGCAGCGGATGGATGCCCTTTTTCAAAAGCCCGTCGAGCGAGCGCTGGAAGGTCGCGTGTCCGCCGCTGCCGAAATCCACCGTCCCTTCGCCGGGCGTGTTGCCGACCTTGGTGGGGTAGCACACGAGATCCGCACCGAGCACCTCGAACCACCACTTGCCCACGTCCGAATCTTCGAAGCCCCGGAAGTTGGCCTGCAAGTCCGCCACCGACTTCGGATGGTAAGGCCAGATCCAACTGTGCCCGTCGAAGGTCGCAATCGCCGTGCGCGTCGGTCGCGCCCCGCTCGCGCGACTCGCCGACCATTTCTCCACTTCCGCTGGCGTGAGCGGCACCAGCTTCACGTAGCAGACGGTCGCGGGCAGTCCGGGCTGCGGGGCGATCTCGATCGTTTGCCCGTCGAGATACGCGACGGTTAGGAATTGCTCCTGGATGATATCGCGGCGATCCGGGAGATGCGGGAGATTATTCGCGAAATGCCGGAAGACCGGTTCGTCGCTCAGCCGCGCCTTGAGTCCGTTGCGCGTCTCCTTGAAGCCGCTGGAGACGGTGGCCACGCCCAGATACACCGCCTGCCAACCGCGCGACGCGAGGGGCAATCGAACCGCCGGCGCGCCGGTGGCGCTGTAGGTGGAGAGCGCCCAGCCCTGCATCTCCGCCGTCGCAAAGGGGACCACCTTCCACTTGCCTTTTTCGCGGCGGCCCTTGGTCAGCGCCGACCCCGGCGTGCTCTCCGCAAAATCCGTGAGCATGGTCGCCGCGCCATTCTGCGACCAGTGCCGGGAGTCGTGCGGGAAAAACTCCGCATGCAGGACGAGGGAAGACAGAAAGAGCGACGAGAGGGTCTCGCGGAGGGGGGATGGAGGAAGTCGCATCCGGCCACGATCTCAAAACGCCAGAGCGGCGTCAGGCAGAAACTCGCCGCCGCTACCGCTCGAGCGCGCAGGCCATCGCGGCTTCGTGCGAGAGTTCGCGGCCTTCCTTGCGGGCGGCGGCGTGGTCAGGCTGGGCGAGTTCCTCCGTCGCGGCGGCGAGGATGACCCGGAACGTAGGGTGATCCGCCGGCTGAAAGGCCAGCCCAGCCCGCGCGCGCAACCCTTCCGCCGCCCCGAGCAGCCGCGCGCCCCGGGCAAACTGCTTCTCCGCAAACGCGAGCGCGGCGAAGGCCTCCAGCGGATACGGCACGCCCCAGCGATTTCCGAGCGCCACCC
>JBGSYE010000749.1:0-3593 GCA_041751075.1 Chthoniobacteraceae bacterium | reverse complement strand
CCTTGCGCAGATGCGCGGTGGCGATGGCGGCGCGACGGGCCGGGTTCGGTTCATCGGGGAGAAGCTCGGCGAGCACCGGGGCCGACGACGCGGAGGCGAGGCCCCAGCCGCGCTTCTCCCACTCCGAGGGGTCGAGGTAGTCAATCCGCCGGCCGGTCTTTTCATTTACGACGGTCTGGATTTCCGGGTCCGGGAGGACTTGATAAACGGACGGCATCGTCCCGAGCACCGCGGCGGGGTAAAGGGGCAGAATGGACGCGGGTCGATAGCCGCCGATGAGTTGCTTGAGGGCCTCGAATGAACCGCCGTTTGGCGTGCCGACGAGCAGCACTTTGTTCACGTTTCGCGCTCCGGCCCAGGTCAGTGCGGGCGGTTCGCCATTGGGGCCGGGCTCGGCTTTTCCATACATGAGCATGTAGCGCGTGAGCAGTCCGCCCATCGAGTGCGCGACGATGTCAAATTTCACCGGTGCTCCGCTGCGACCGAAACGCCGCAGATTTTCGGCTTCGACCCCGCGGCGCTTTTCCTCGATGAAATCGTAAAGGCGGCGCGCGTTCTCGATGTTGTCGCGCCGCCAGTCGTAGGCGAATTGGAAGCAGGTGAAATGCTCGCTGCCGTAGTCCACTTTCCGGAAGCTGGCATCGAGGTAGCCGCCGGCTCCCAGCGTGCCGAGCAGCGCGGCGTAGGCGGACAAATTCACGGGAAGCCCGAGCACGCGGAGCCGCACGGAATCCAGCGCGCCCGTGGCTTTCACCTCATCCCGGAGGTCGGCAAATCGGGCGTCTCCCATCGGCAACGCGACGAGTCTGGCTCCGTCGGCGCGGCCCGGATTCGCACTGCCGCCGCCAAACGCTCCCCAGACGATTCGTCCGCTCGCGGAATCCTCCAGGCGCGAGCCGAGGATGCCGGGGATGAGGATCACCGGGTTTGTCTCCGGCGTGTGATGGGAAGCGCTGCGGCTGTAGATGCCGCCGAGGTCCGGCATCGGCACGGAGGCGCAGCCGCCGAGCACCAAAGCGGCAAGCGCTCCGATCCAATGGGGGCCGGTGTGATTGGCTTTCATATGCGCTCTGATGTCGTTCGAGGGCGCGCTCCGCCAGCAGATTCATCCGCCGCCTGGAGGTCGAAAAAAGTCTGAATGTCGTCGCGCGCCGCGAAGGCTTGGGCGCCTTTCAGTTTCTCGAGCAGACCGCTCTCCGCGTCGCGCCAACCGCGCTTGCTCATAAAAGCATTCCAGACCTCGATCTCACAGGCGGACGGCTGGCGGCCATGTGCGAAGCGCCAGGCAAGCACAGCCTCGTCATCCTCGCTCGCCAGCGCCTCCCGCGAGAGATCCTCATAGCAAATGCCGAGCAGTCGCAGCGCGTGTGCATCGGCCCCCGCGCCGAGATTCGCGTGGTAATCGGCAGGAAGGTGCCCGTACGCGTGCAGCCGGATTTTGCTGCACATCCGGGCGAACCAGACGATGCCCCGGACCGTGGTTGTGGCGGGTTTCAATCCGGGGACTTTCATGCGACTCGATAACTGGCATGCCGGTCAGACCAGTCCGTGGTCTCGGCACTGGCTGGCGTGTGGCTGTGGGCATGCGGGCTTCATGCGCAATCAGACACCGGATTTCGCTTCGCCGAGCAGCGAGAAGGCGTCGGGAGTGCGGCCTTCGACTGGGCCGTATTCGAGCGAGAGCACGCCGCGCGGGCAAACCGTGGCACACAGGCCGCAGCCGACGCATGAGGCGCGCACGATGTTTTGCCCGCGCTGCGCGTAGGCGCGGACATCAATGCCCATCTCGCAATACTTCGAGCAGTTGCCGCAGGAGATGCACTGCGCGCCGTTCGTGGTGATGCGGAAGCGGGAGAAGTATTTTTGCAGCAGGCCGAAAATCGCGGCCATCGGGCAGCCGAAACGGCACCACACGCGCGTGCCGAAGATCGGGTAGAAGCCGACACCGATGACGCCCGCGAACGCCGCGCCAATGACGAAGGCACACACTTTCCGCACGCCGAAGAGCGTCCCTTTGAACGCCGCCGGGAAAAGTGGCTCGAACCAAGCAGCGCGGAACGCTTCAGCCAATCCGTTGCGACACCGCGTAATGCCTCCGATGGCGTGGTGGTGAATTGCAGTTCGACGCCTCCGCCCGGCACCGGGATTGCCTCAGCGTGCAAAATACTCAGGCCAAGAACCGCCATCCCGGCAATCGCGATCGGAAGTCGAAAACTCATATCGCACAGAGCCCTTCGCTTCATGGTTTATTCCCTCACGGCGGTTTCCGCTCGTGCGACCTCCGCGAGACAGATCAATGCGCCGGTGAGGAAAGTGGAATTCATCTGCAATGATCTGCGCTGGACCTCCAACGCCACTCCGGTCCGGCACCCCAAAAAGTAATTTCCCAGTGTGCCGCGCCGTCATAGCGGCATCAATTCTCGATCCACCCCGAGGGCCTGCCGCAGTTGTTCCTTCCCGCGCGAGAGACGCGACATGATGGTGCCGAGTGGCGTGCCCAGTAGAGCGGCAATCTCCCGGTAAGAGCGGTCTTGCAGGTAAAACAGGACAAGAGGCGCGCGAAATTTCTCCTCCAGCGTCTGGAGTGCGCGGATCGCGATGGCGGCATCCGAACCGTCTTTCGCCTGAGTCGAGGGAAGTTCCGAGTTTATATGCTCAAAGGGCACTTCCGGAAACCGCCGGATATGACTGCAACGCCGCAGGAATCGCCGGTGCAAGGTCGTGAAAAGCCAACACCTCATATTCTGCTGCTCACGAATCTGTCCTCCTTTGAGAAGGAGCACACGATAGGTCTCCTGCGTCAGGTCCGCGGCATCGCTGGCGCTGCGTGTGAGGACGAAAGCGAACTTGTAGAGAGCGGCATAAAACTGTTCGACCGCCATGTCGTAATCAATCGACTCTGCGACGGGTACTTCTGATTGCTGCAATGCGGGACCAGTCATCGAATCCTCGTTTGGGTGCGGGAGGAATTCGCCGTTCCCGCCGGACGCCATGCGGAGCAGTGGTTTCATCCCAGGAGCCTCCAGCGGAGGTTGGTTACCGCCCAATACTTCCTTGCGTCAGCGGCGATGCTTTTGAGCTATGAGCGCGAACAGGCGCGACCGAATTGGGCAGGTATAATGGCCTGGCAAACTCGCGTCCCGGACGCTCTCACTTCGGTATTCTTTCACGAGGCCTTTTCCTTCGTCTTACAGGGGTCGGCCAATGCCGTCGGCAGGGGCCAGCCATGTCCGCCAGCGAGCAGTGCTTGAGCGCTTTCCGGCCCCCAGGTGCCGGCGACGTAGTTGGGGAAATCGCCGGGAGGCGCCACCGCCCAGGCCTCGATCACGGGAGTGAGCAATTGCCACGCGGCTTCCACCTCGTCAGCGCGCATGAAAAGCGTGGCGTCGCCTTTCATCGCGTCCAGCAGCAAGGTTTCGTAAGGGGCCGGGGAAGGCGCGGCGAAGCTGCCAGCATAACTGAAGCGCATGTCCACCGGACGCAGTTGCATTTGCGAGCCGGGATATTTTGCCTGAAAACCCAGCACGATTCCCTGTTGCGGCTCGATGGAGATCACGAGCCGGGAGGACTGCCAGCCCAGCGACGCTTCGGGC
>JBGSYE010000748.1:0-10363 GCA_041751075.1 Chthoniobacteraceae bacterium | reverse complement strand
GCGGCAGCACGAGCGACGCGGCGGAAGCGCCGAGCAGACCGAGCGCGGACCGGCGTGAAATGTGGGATGCGGGAGGAAGCGGGGGTTTCATGCGGGATTCTTGGCGGGCGGAGTGGTTTGGCACCGGCGCTTGCCTTCCCGGCGGCTCGGCTCCTCGGCGAGCGGTTTTGGAGAAACCGCCAGGGAAAGCTCGCGCGCTCCGTGCGCCCGAAACCCCCTTACTTGAACTCCACGCGCACCTCGTCGAAGTCGAAGGCGCCGACGGCGAAGAGGCTGCGGGCGACGACCTCGACCTTCTCGCATCCGGGCGGCAGCTTGAATTCGTGGCGGAAGGTATGCCAGTTGGGAGAATTCCCCGTGGCTACCACGGCGGCGCTGAGATTGGAACCTTTGGCGTCCTTGTAGCGCAGGGCGACCTCGACGGCGGCGCGCTTTTCGGTCTTTTCGTTCCGCGGTTTGCCGCGCATTCGTCCGAGCACGGCCACGCTCGTGGAGCCCGTGGGCACCTTCACCTCCTGAGCCATCCCGGCATTGGCGGGCTGCGCGCTCGTGAGACGCAGGAAGCTGTCTTTGCCATCGTGAATGACGGCGCCGGCGCCGGTGGGATACGCGGCGATCCAGCCAGCGGGCGGCTGTCCCGGAGGGGAGGCATCGAAGTCGCCGTTGACGAGCGGGCGCTTCGCCGTGGCCTGGCTGAAGGTGGTCGCGGTCGCTGCAAGAAAAGCAGTGCCCGCGAGAAGTGCAGCGGAGTGATGGATTTTCATGGCGTCATCAAGGGTGAGCCACTCACAACCGTCCGGCAAGGCCGGTAGTGGTGCGAAGAAGCAGCGTGCCCGCGCGGGAAGCGCGGTGCCTGGCTCGGGGATGCCGCCCACCCTTTCCCGACATTTCCGCGTGGTTGCGGGTGGGTTAAGGTCCGTCGTGCTCACCACCACCCCGCTCACCGATTTCGAATCCGTCCGTCCCATCATCTCCCAACTGCGCATCTTCGGCGGCGTCACCGACGGGCAATGGGCGGTGATCTTCCGCCGGCTGGAGCTGTGGGCGGTGCCCGCCGGCGAGGTCGTCTTCCGCAAGGGGGACGAGCCGCTGCATATCTACGTCGTGAAGAGCGGGGAGATCGACCTGCAGATCCGGGAGGACAGTGTGGTCATCCACAAGCACGCGTTGCAGGTGGGGGAATGCTTCGGGGAAGCTTCGCTGATGTCGATGCACAAGCACACCGCCACGGCCGTCGCCGCCGAGGATAGCGAACTCGTCGCGCTCTCCCGCCGCGCGCTCATCGACCTGAAGCACGAGGACGTGCATCTCTTCGCCCTGGTGATGATGAATCTCGCGCGCGAGCTGGCCCGCCGCCTCTACCTCACCGACCAGATGCTTCTCGCCGCGACGGCGCGGAGACCGTAGCGCGCGCGTGGCTTTCATCCCGCTCGCTCCCGACGCTGGCGGTGTGGTTCGTGCCGATGGCGACCGCCGAACCGCCGCCGCTGACGCCTCTGGCGATCGTGCCGCTGAACACCTGGAACATCGCCGCGGTACTCGCCGATGGTCACATCGCGCGCTTCACGTTGGGGACGAACAGCGCCGAGAGCACTGGTCGCAGCGCGCGCGGCTGGGGCTCCTTTTCCCTCCGCATCCTCGGCACCGACCCGAACGCCGGCCAAGCCACCGCGCTCCTCACCGTCGAGAAAACGGCCGCCGCACATTTGGTCAATCGCGGCGCCCGATCCACAATCGGTGTCGATCGCTCAGGGGACGCATTTCATACCCCTGCTGCCGGGCGTATTCGGCCAGCCGGTCTTCGCCTTTTTTCTCGAATCCGACGAGCACGCCGGCGGGCGGGGCGTCTCTGAGCGCCGCTTCCAGAGTCGCAGGGCTGAGGATGCCGAGGCGTGCAGCTCTGGCCGGGTCGATGTAGGGCGAGACGCGCCAAGCAAAGGGGCCGGTGGAGAAGGCGGGGTAAATCGAAAGACCGGCTTCCAGCGGATAGAGTGGCGCGAGGGTCAAAATCTTCCCGCGCGGGATGCGGGAACGAATCTCGTCCGCGCGGTGACGCACCTCCACCCCTTGCCAATCTTCCCGATCGAACAGATCGGGAAAGTGGCGGTAGGCGCGCGTGCCGAGCCCGACGGAAAGCAGGACCGCCACCGCACCCATCAGCAGCGTCCGCCGAAACCAGGGACTCTCCGCCGGGATCGAAGCGAGGGCATAAAGTCCGGCCAGCACGAGGAACGGCACGAGCGGATAGAAGTATTGATCGAAGAGCGGTGAAGGGGCAAACGAACCGATCAACACGAAGGGCAGGAGCAGGAGGACGAAGCGAAGTTCAAAGCGCAGCCGCGAGGCGGTGGAACGACTCGCTCGATGCGCCACCAGCACCGGCAGCAAGCCAGCGGCGAAGAGCGCGGCATCGGGGCGGATGATCTCTTTAAAAAAGAACCGCAATTTCTTCAGGAGCGTCATCGTCCGGGGCTCGCCCGTGCTGAAGCGGTAGGTGATGTTGACCTTGGCGAAATCGAAATTGCCGAACCACGTCTGCTCCGGCGCGATGGCGAAGAAGTAGGCGAGCCCCGCCAGGCCGAGGAGCAGCCCGCCGCTGAAGTTCATTATGCGACCCCAGTGCCACTGGCGCGTCGGATAAAGCAGCAGCGACAGGCCGAACGGAGCGATGAGCGGCGCGCAGGTGATGCGCGTGCCAATGGCGAGACCGAGCAGGACGCCGCTGGCGGCGAACCATCCGGGCCGCGCCGATCGCAAGCCGGCGACGTGCGCAGTGAAGGCCAGTAGGGCCAGGAGCAAGGAGGGCTCGTGGTTCCACGCGCGGCCCGTGGTCGTGGTGAAAAGCGTCGTCGTCAGCGCGAGCAGCACGCTGCCGGCGCAGACGAGGCGGGCGAAGCGCTTCCCGCGACCCTGGAACAAGTGATACGCGATGCTGCCGAGGACGCCGATGATCGCCGTGGCGGCGAGCACGGAGAGAGTGCGCGCGGAGATCAGCAGATGCTCGCTGGCGCGGAAAAGCAGTGCGTAGGCGAAGGCGAGGTAGGGCGTGTGAAAGTGCGGAAAATCGCGGTATGGCAGCAATCCCTCCCGCGCCACGAGTGCCCCGGCGGCAACATGCTGATGCTCGTCGTGGTTCAAGCCTCTCGTCATCCCGAGCGCGAAGACGACGGGGAAGACAAGGACGCTGACGAGGAGGAAAACGAGGAACTGTCTGCGGAGAGGAGACGCTGTCGCACCGCGCGGCCCGTGGGCGTCCGAATCCATCCGCCTCAGAGCGTCGCCGCCGCGGCCGGTTCGATCCGCTGTGGCACCTGGCGCAGCCCCGAGGACGAAGCGGCATGATCGCCGGATTCGTGATACTCCGCGTCCTCGTTCACCTGCCACAGATCGAAGACCCGCTTCCCGGCGAGGATGTTTTGCACGCAGAGCAAGGCGGTCATCATCGAATGATCCTGGTTGTTGTATTTGTGCATCCCATTGCGGCCCACGAGATGCAGCGTCGGATGGCGCTGTTCCAGTTCCTTGCGGATCGTCGCCATGTGTCCGGCATACGAGTCATCATAGACGGGATACGCCTTGCGCTGTCGGACCACATGGGAATCAAGAATATCCTCCGGCTGCGCCAGGCCGAGCTGCACGATCTCCTTGCGTCCGAGCTGTTCGAGCTGTTCGTCGCTGAAGCTCCACAGGCCGGAGGAATGCTCGAAACAGAAGTATTCCAACCCGTAGCAGGTGTTGGCGGGATCGGGCACCATCTCGGGCGACCATGATTTGAAGTTCTGCACGCGGCCGACCATCACCGAGGGGTCGTGGACGTAGATCCAATTGTCGGCGAACGCGCCGCGGTCCTTGAGGATGAGCACCACGGTGATGAAGTCGCGATACTTCAGCCGGCTCGCGGCGTGAGCCGTCGCGTCGGAGATCGGTGGCGTGAGCATCTGGCAGAGCTCGCGCACGGGTGCGGTGGAGATCACATGCTCTGCTTCGACCTTGTGCTCGCGGCCTTCGGTGTCCCGGCTCGTCACCGTCCACTTCTGCGAAGCCGGAGAGTAGTCACATCCGGTGACGCGCCGGCCCATCTCGACGGTGCCGCCGCCGGCCTTGATCTTCGCCGCGCACGCATCCCACATCATGCCGGGCCCGAGGCGCGGATAGCGGAAGGAGTCGATCAACGTCTTGACCACCTCGGCCCCATCCCGTGGTTTGCGCGTCGGAAAGAGCGCGGCGAGGACCGCCGTGGTGAGCGAGAGACCTTTTATCCGTTGAGCCGCCCAGTCCGCCGAGATTTCCCGGCAACTCATGCCCCAGACCTTCTCCGTGTAGGTCTTGAAGAAGATGCTGAAGAGGCGGTGACCGAATTTGTTGCGCACCCAGTCCTCGAAACTGCGCGGATTGCGCACCGGAGAAAGCCGCGCCCACAGATAGGAAAGCCCGCACCGCAGCGACTCCAGGATGCCGAGATTCAACAGCGCCTCGCGTCCCTTCAGTGGGTAGCTGAAGAAGCGCTGCCGATAGAAAATCCGCGACGAGCGCGGCCGGACGAGCATGTCGTCGGGCAAAATCTCGCTCCAGAGATCCTCGACCTCCTGCGACTTGGAGAAGAAGCGATGTCCCCCGATGTCGAAGTGGTAGCCCATATAAGTGGCCGTCTTCGAGATGCCGCCGACATATTGCGGATCGCCCTCCAAGATGACGACGGGCACATGCTCTTTCGTCAGCAGATAGCCAGCAGTCAGTCCCGCCGGACCGGCGCCGACGATGGCGACCCTCGGCGCAATCACGAGCCCCTTTCCGCAGCCGCAAAGGGCTGAGCGATCGCTGAATCGAAAAAGGGTGAGAACACGAGCCAGCATCCTGTGATACCCGACCGGCATTGCGAGTTCTAAAAACTGTTAACGCTCGAACCGCTCACCGCGAGAGCCGCTCCGGCCTTTTTTTAAAAGCGGACTGGCGTGGAAAGCAATTGGCCCGATGATGCGGCTCCAAAATTTCGCATGAAATTCACGCGCCTCCTCCCGCTGATCGTCTTGCTCCTCGCCGCGGGTGTCGTCTTCGGGCAGCGCAGCCGGCGGTTTGGAGGTCCGGTGCCTGTGGACAATCCCCGAGTCGGACAGAGATCGGTTCCCACTCCGGATTGGAAGAATGAGCCGGGATTTGAGAAAGACGTCTTCACCTTTGTCCGCATCCAGTACAACGCCACCGGCCGCCGCACCTCGAACGGCTACTATTTCCGCGGAAACGAGCGCTGGGCGATCGACTATCCCGACGCCGATCTGAACTTCTCCTACCGGCTCCAGCAGATGACTTCGCTGAAGGTCGATCCGAACGGCAAGGTGCTCGATATCACCGATCCGGAACTCTTCCGCTATCCGTGGATCTACATCGTCGAGCCCGGCGATCTCGTTTTCACCGACGAGGAGGTGCCGATCCTGCGGCGCTATCTGCTCAATGGCGGCTTTCTGATGGTGGATGATTTCTGGGGTGAGGATGAATGGGAAAACTTCGCGGAGCAGATCGGGCGCGTCTTTCCCGATCGCGAGATCTTCGACATCCCGCGCACGCACCCGATTTTTCACTGCGTCTTCGAGCTTCCCAACGATCTCGATCTGCAATGCCCAAACGTCGGCACCGGCACCGATAGCCAATACACGGGCCGGACATGGGAGCGATCCGACGCCCAGGAAGTCCACATCCGCGGCATCAATGACGACAAGGGCCGGCTCTGCGTGGTGGCCTGCCACAATACCGACAACGGCGACGGCTGGGAGCGGGCAGGGGAAAACCACTACTACTTCCGGGAGTTCTCGGAGAAGAAGTCGTATCCGCTCGGGATCAATATCGTGTTTTACGCGATGACGCATTGAGAGCGCCGCCGTCGCGATCCAACTCCATGAGTCGTGCGAGAAAAGTCGCTGCAAAAATCCTGGACGGTCGCTCCGATCGGAATCTTGCGTTCGATGACCTGTGCTATTTCCTCGAACGGGCTGGCTTTGTCATGCGATCGGGAAAAGGCAGTCACCGCATCTATTGGCGCGACGGCGTCGAGGAAATCGTGAATCTTCAGCCCGTCGGATCGCAGGCCAAGGCCTACCAGGTTCAGCAGGTCCAAATCTGATCCTGAAGTACAAATTCGAAATCGACTGATATGCGTTACGAACTCATCATTTACTGGAGCCGGGAAGACGATCGATTTGTGGTCGAGGTGCCGGAGTTGCCGGGCTGTATGGCCGATGGAGCGAGCTACCAGGAGGCGGTCGAGCATGCAGAACGCGTGATTGCGGAATGGATCGAAACCGCGAAGTCGCTTGGGCGCGTCATCCCCGAGCCGCGCGGCAAGTTGACCTACGCCTGACGTGTATTGCCAATCCGTACTTCACTCTTTTCCCCAGCCATGATCACCCAGCCCCCACCCATCCCAAACAGCGAACAGGAAACCTTTGAAAAGCTCCAGGCGGCGCGGGCGGCGATTCTCAAGGAACTCGGCAAAGCCATCGTCGGCCAGCACGCCGTGATCGAGGAAATCCTGATCGCGCTCATGGCGGGCGGGCACTGCCTCATCACCGGCGCGCCGGGGCTCGCGAAGACGCTGCTCGTGAAGAGTATCGCGCAGATATTCCATCTGGAATTCCGGCGCATCCAATTCACGCCCGACCTCATGCCGACGGACATCACCGGCGTGGAAATCCTGCAGGACACGTCGGAGGGCCGGCATCTGTCGTTCGTGAAGGGGCCGATCTTTGGGAACATGATCCTCGCGGACGAAATCAACCGCACCCCGCCGAAGACGCAGGCGGCGTTGCTCGAGGCGATGCAGGAGCATCAGGTCACCGCGAGCGGACGGCGGTATGCGCTGCCGGAGCCCTTCTTCGTGCTCGCGACGCAGAACCCGATCGAGATGGAGGGGACCTATCCGCTGCCCGAGGCGCAGCTCGATCGGTTCATGTTCAATGTGGTGATCGACTATCTCCCCGAAGCCGACGAGATCGCGGTGGTGCAGCGGACCACCGCAGCCACGGCGGAGAAGATCGACGCGCTCTTCACCGGCGAAGATGTGGAGCGCTTTCATCATCTCGTGCGGAAGGTGCCGGTCGCCGAAGACCTCGTGCGCTTCGGCGTCCGGATCGCCGCGGCGACGCGCCCGCGGCAGGCTGGCGCCCTGGATTTTGTGAACGATTGGGTGAGCTGGGGCGCCGGCACGCGTGCGGCGCAATTCCTCATCCTCGGCGGCAAAGCCCGCGCGCTCCTCCACGGTCGCGCGCATGTGACGAAGGAAGACATCATCGCCCTCGCGAGCCCGGTGCTCCGCCATCGCGTGCTGGTGAACTACCGGGCGGAAGCGGAAGGTGTGACCGTCGGGAAGATCGTCGAGCGGGTGCTGGAGAATGTCGCAAACGCAAAGTAAGCTGCCGCCATGAGCACGGCCCTCGAAAAGTCCTCTGAGCTGCTCGCGCAGATGACCCGCGCGGAGAAGGCGCAATTGCTGCAGTGGGCCGCGCAAGACGTGGCCGCGGCGTGGCCGGGCGTGGAGAGTCGCGCCGAAGTCTGCGGCGGTGAAGCGTGCATCGTTCGCACGCGTATTCCCGTCTGGCTCCTGGAGCACGCCCGCCGGCTCGGCACGAGCGAAGCGAAGCTTTTGCGGGACTATCCGACCATCGCGGCTCAGGATCTCGTGAATGCATGGGCCTACGCCCGGGCGAATCGCTCCGAGATCGATGAGGCTATTTCGACGAACGAAGCCGACTGATGGCTTTGCTCTACGCGAACGAAAACTACCCGCTCGGAATCGTCGAGCGCCTTCGCGCGCTGGGTCACGATGTGCTCACGGCGCAAGATTCCGGCAACTCCGGCCGAGGAGTGCCCGACGAGGAAGTGCTCCGCTTCGCCACCGACCAAAACCGGGCGGTCATCACTCAAAACCGGAGACACTTTTTCCGGCTTCATCGCGAAACCGGCGGGCGTCATGCTGGCATCATCGCCTGCACTTACGACCCTGATGAGGCCCGGCAGGCACAGCGAATCGACACTGCGATTGCGGAACTGAGTGGCGATCTCGCCGGGACAGTACTTCGCGTCTATCGTCCCGCGACTTGATGAATCCGCCCCACTCCACCTTTCTCGATCCCGCGGCGCTCATGAGCATCCGCAATCTGGAGTTGCGGGCGCGCACCGTGGTCGAGGGTTTCTGGCACGGGCTGCACCGGTCGCCGTATCACGGCTTTTCCGTGGAGTTCACGGAGTATCGGGCTTACTCGCCGGGGGACGATCCGCGGTACCTGGATTGGAAACTCGTGGGTCGCACCGATCGCTACTTCATCAAGAAGTTCGAGGACGAGACAAACCTGCGCTGCCACCTGCTCGTGGATCACAGCCGCTCGATGACCTTCGGTTCGCGTGGCTACACGAAGATCGACTACGCGCGGACGATGGCGGCGACGCTCGCTTACTTCCTCGCGCAGCAGGGCGACGCCACGGGGTTGCTCACCTTTGACGAAGCGGTGCGCGAATATCTGCCGGCGCGCCATCGGCCCGGACACCTGCGGCAGCTGATGCTGGCGCTCGACAAGCCGGCATCCGGCGCGACGACCGATCTCGCGGTCCCGCTGAAGCGTGTGGCGGAGCTCGTGCGCAAGCGCGGTCTCGTGGTGCTCATCAGCGACCTGCTCGCGCCGCCGGAGACGCTCGAAGCGCCGCTCGCACTGCTCACCGCGGCGCGGCACGAGGTGGTCGTCTTTCAGGTGCTCGATCCGGCGGAGTTGTCGTTCGACTTCACCACGGCGTCGCGCTTTCTCGATGTCGAGACCGGGCAGGATCTCTACCTCGAACCGACGCTCGCCCGCCGTGACTACCAGCGCCGCCTGGAGGAGCATCTCACGAGCGTCCGCGGAATTTGCCAGCGGCTCGGCATCAGCCACATGCAAATCTCGACCGCGCAACCGCTGGAACTCGCGCTCTTCGACTTCCTCAAGACCCGCGCCGATCGCGGGAAACTCGTGCGCCGTAGGGCGGCGGCATGAGCTCTTCCACGCACACGAGTAGTGCGCCGCCTTGAGAAGCTGTTACTCTTTTTCGCATGTTCACCACTGTCTTGCTTCGCGAGTATCTCGACCAACGCCCGTTCGTCCCGATCCGGTTGCATCTCACCGACGGATCGCGCCACGACATTCCGCACCCGGAATTTGCCTGGCAGGTGGGCAAGCGGCTCTATGTCGCGCGCCTCGTGCAAGGCCGCTCGCCGGATGAGCCGGCGGTGAAGGAACTCGCACTGGCGCACATCACCCACATCGAGCCGATTCCGAAAGGGAAGAGCAAAGGCAGGCGTGTAGCAAAGAAGTGAAGGCGATGAGCCGAGGAAGAATGGATCTCGCGTGCTCCGCATGAGCTTCCTCGCTCCGCTCTTTCTCCTCGGCACGCTCGCAGTGCTCGGGCCGATCATCTTCCATCTCATCCGCCGGACGACGCGCGAGGTGACGCCGTTCAGTTCGCTGATGTTTCTCTCGCCGACTCCGCCGCGCGTCACTAAGCGGAGCCGGCTGGAAAATCTCTGGCTGCTGCTGCTGCGCTGTCTGGCGCTGGCCTTGCTGGCCCTGGGTTTCGCGCGCCCTTTCTTGCAGCAGGCCGCTGACGCGCCGCCGCCAGCGGAGGGGATCGGAAAGCGCACGGTGATCCTCGTGGATCGCAGCGCGAGCATGCGGCGCGAGCAACTCTGGGCCGACGCGCAGCGCAAGGTGACTGACGTGCTTGGCAAGGCACGGCCGATGGATGAAGTCGCGGTCGTGCTTTTCGATCGAGGGCTGGAGTCCGTGGTGAGCTTTGAGGAGTGGCAGGAGTTGGCGCTCGACGAGCGGGTGCCGACGGCGACTCACCGGCTCGCGGCGATCACGCCGGGCTGGAGCGCGACGCGGCTCGACACGGCGCTCCTGCATGCCGCGGAGTTACTGGAGGAACCGGAGAGGGATGGCCCGAAGCGGCGCGAAATCGTGCTCATCAGCGACCTCCAGGAGGGCAGCCGGATCGATGGCCTGCAGGGCTATCAATGGCCGCGCGGCGTCGAAGTCATCCTCGATCCGATGAAGGCCACCCGCACGCAGAATGCGAGCGTCCACTGGATCTCGGAGGCGGAAGGCGAGGAGCCGCCGACCGAGGACGTGCCGCTCCGCCTGCGGGTCACCAATTCCGCCGGAGCGCGCCGCGACCAATTGCAACTCGCATGGACCGGAGCCGTGGAGCCGACGGCGAGACTCGATGCCTATGTGCCGGCCGGCCAAAGCCGCATCGTGCGCGCGCCGCAACAACCTGCCGACCGCCCGCCCGCGCTCGCGCTCAAGGGCGACGACACCGCTTTCGACAATACGATCTACGTGCT
>JBGSYE010000747.1:0-17493 GCA_041751075.1 Chthoniobacteraceae bacterium | reverse complement strand
GCAGCATTGGGGTGCGCGCGGCGATGGTTTCCTGCACCGTCGCGCCGCCGGCTTTGCCGATGAGGAGGTGGTGCGTGCGCAGGAGGGTCGGCATCCGGTCGGTCCAGCCGTGCAGCTCGATGGGGCGTCCGGCTTCGCTGGCGACGGCTTCGAGCGTGGCGGCCAGCGCGGCATCGCGACCGGCGGTGACGGTGAGATGCAGCGGGTCGATCCCGAGGAGGTGGCGGACGATGGCAGGTGCGAGATCCGGGCGCGCATTGACCATGTAGAGCACGCGCGGCGCGACGCCTGGGCCGGGATCGGGACGCTCGATCTTCTCGAGGGCAAAGCGCGGATGCACGGGAAAGCCGAGCGTGCGGACCTTTGCGGCGGGCACTCCGAGGCGATCGAGCACGCGCGCGGTGTCCTCATTGGGCACGATGAAAGTGTCGCTCGCGCCGCAGAGCCACACGCGATTCACGGTGATCGAATCGGTGACCACGGTATGCAGCGCAAAGGGCCGCGCCTTTCCCGCCGGATAGAGCCGCGCCAGCAGATGGGCATACACCGGATACACGGAGACGATGGCTGCCGGCTGCTCGCGCGCGATGAGCTCCGCCAGCGCCCGCTTCAGCGCGGAGAGAAAGGGAAGCGTGAACGCCAGAAGCGGCGTGCGATCGAGCAGCGAGTAAATGGCGGCCCAGACGCGCGGGGCGCGGTTGATGAGCATGACGTAGTTCCGCCGCGCCTGCTCGTGCGCTGCGCCGTAGGTCGTCGCGAAGAGATCGTGAAACTGTGCATCGACCATCTCGGGCGCCAGATGGTGGAAGGCAGCCTGGAGACCGCGCGCGGCGGCATTGTGGCCTTCGCCGTAGCCCGCGGTGAGGAGGAGGATTTTCCGCATGTGGCCGCGGAGCGTGGAGGAAATATCTGAAACCTGAAACCTGAAACCTGAGTCGGAGAGATCGCGCGTCTTCTGGTCGAGTTTCAGGTCTCAGCTTTCAGCAAAAGAATCCGTGATTTCCCCGCATCGCCCGCTACTTTTCCGGAGCCATCCCCGCCATGAAAAAATCCGCCTTCACTCTCATCGAATTACTCGTCGTCATCTCGATCATCGCCATCCTCGCCAGCATCGCCGTGCCGGTCTTCAGCAAGGCGGTCGAGAATGGGAAGGCGACGAATTGCGCGGCGAATCTGCGGCAGCTCGCCATGGGCACGGTCGCATATCTCAGTGACAACGAGGATCAGATGTTCCCGGCCGCCGGTTCGTGGCCCGTCACGCTGCACCGGAAGTACGTGCCGAACTGGAAGGTCTTTCGCAGCCCATTCGACAAACGGCCCGAGCGCGAGACGGATAGCGCGCCGGTGAGCTACGGAGTAAATCGGAATCTCTTCGACGAGCTGTCGTCGAAGTTCGGTTCGCCGTCGCAGCTCATCATGATGGCGGGCGCGCCTGCTGCCGGGACCGAGCTGTCATTCAATGGCACGGGAACGAGCAATCCGTCGGTGTCGCCCAGTGGCGGCGCCAGGTCCGGCACGCACAACAATCGCAGCAAGATCAACGTGGCCTACGCCGATGGCCATGCGGCCACGATCAGCGCCGTGGAATTTTCCAATGCCTCCGATGTCGAGGGCCGGAAGCGCTGGTATCCCGGCGGCATCGCTCCAGAGTAGCAGAACGGATTCTACGGAAAGAGCCCGCGGCTTCGCTTTGCCGCCAGCACGCGCTCGACGCCGATGGCCATCGCCGCCATCCGATGCGGGATGCGTCCCTCTTTGGCGCGCTTGATCGTCGCGGCAAACGCGGTCTCCAGGATGCGAAAGAGGCGGTCCATTACTTCGCTCTCGTTCCAGAAGACATTTTGGAGACCCTGCACCCACTCGAAGTAGGAGACCACGACGCCGCCCGCGTTGCAGAGGATGTCCGGAATCACAAAGATCTCCGACCAGCGCTCGGCGAGGATGCGGTCTGCCGCAGGGGTCGTCGGACCGTTGGCGGCTTCCGCGAGGATCCGGCAGCGGAGTTTCCCGGCATTGTGCTCGGTGATCACCGCCTCGACCGCCGCCGGCACGAGCACGTCGCACTCGAGCGTGAGCAGATCCTCCGGAGGAATCGAATCGCCGCCGGTGAAGCCGCGCAGGTCGCCGTGCAGCGCGGCGTGTTTCTCCGCAGCGCGGACGTCGATTCCCTCCCGGCGGAAAAACGCTCCATGGTGATCGCTGATCGCGATGACTTTCATCCCGCTCTTGAACGCGAGCCCCAGCGCGGTGACCGCGCCGACATTTCCGAATCCCTGGATCACCGCCGTGCAGCCATCGGGCTTCATCTTCAGCACATTGAGCGCGCGCTCGATGAGATACACGACGCCGCGCCCGGTGGCCTCGCGCCGTCCCACCGTGCCGCCTGCGGCGATTGGCTTGCCCGTCACGATGCCCGGCACCGCGCGTCCCATGTGTACGGAATATGTGTCCATGAACCATGCCATGACCTGCTCGTTCGTCCCCATGTCCGGCCCCATGATGTCGGTGTATTCGCCGACGAAGGAAATCATCTCCTGCATATAGCGCCGCGAGAGCGACTCGAGCTCGCGCAGCGAGAGCGTATGCACATCCACTGCCACGCCGCCTTTCGCACCTCCGTAAGGCAGTCCGGTGAGCGCGCACTTCCAGCTCATCCACATCGAGAGCGCCGCGACTTCCCCGAGCGTCACCGAGGGATGAAAGCGCGTGCCGCCCTTGGTTGGCCCGAGCGCGAGATGATGCTGCACTCGGTAGCCTTGGTAGGTCACGATGCGTCCATCGTCATGCCGCACCGGCAGCGTCACGGCCATGGCGCGCTTCGGGTGCAGCATCCGCTGGCGGAGATTGTCGTCGATCTGGAGGTAGTCGGCGACGATCTGGAATTGCTCCGTGGCCATCGCATAGGCGGGGTCGGCGTAGATGTTCATCGGGGAAGTTGAGGTTGAGTGTTGAGTGGCGCCCGGATTTCTAACCGTGCGCCGCATTGAAAGCGGCGCGCCACTCAACACTCAACTCTCATCACTCAACTTTCCCCCGCCCACCGCCTACGACTTGAAGTCCCGCACCTGAAAGGCCACGGCGCCGATGATCACGAGCGTGAGATCGACGCCGAAGAGGTAGGCGTAATCTTCCACCATCCGCGGCCAGGGGATCGGCGAGCGGAAGACATTGATCCACGTCTCCGTGTGCGTGGTGATGAACCACGGCTTGATCGACTCGAAATAAGGGACGCTGCGGAAGATCGAGTCGGCGATGAAATACGAGAGTGTCGCGATGGTCGCCGCCGCTGGTTTCATATTGAAGCACGAGAAGGTGAAGCCGAGCGAGGTGACGCTCACGAGACTGAGCGCGAGCATCGGCAGCGACAGGAGGTAGCGCCAGAGACCCTCCTGGAAATCGTAGAGGACGAAGAGCCCCTGCAGCGGCTGGTAGGCGAAGAAACTGCCTGGGCCCTGGCGCAGCATCCCGACGGCGAGCGCACTGAGCCCGATGAAGAAGATGAGCGCAAAGGTGTAGATGAGGCAGGAGAGATACTTCAGCGCGAGCACGCGCACGCGCGGCACCGGGCGGCAGAGCGTCATGCGCAGCGTGCCGTCCTCGACCTCCTTGGCCACGACATCGCCGGCGACCAGCGCGAGATAGAGGCCGCCGAGGAGGAAAGTGGTCCAGATGACGACCTGGAAGGCGAGAGTGACGCCGGAGAAATATTCCTCGAAGCCGTAGCCCGCGCGTTCGAGGAGCCCCTTCCACGAGCGCTGCACCTTTGGGAGCTGGAAGAGGAGGAGGATGAGGATCTCGACGGCAAAGAAAACGCCGAAGCCGAGATACGTGCGCTTGCGGGCGAAGAGCTTCCAGAGTTCGCCGCGGAGTTGGCGGAGGGCGAGGCTCATGGGCAGGCGGTACTCTTCCTCATAAACTTCCTCTTCCTCCTCTTCGTGGTCGTGCTGTGCATCGGAGAAGGACGATTAAGAGGAAGAGGAAGAGGAAGAGCCCGGCGCATTGGCGTGCGACATCTCGAGGTACACCTGCTCCAGATTCCGCCGCGTCGGCTCCACGGCACTGATCCGCGCTCCGGCTGCGACCAGCCTTGCCACGAGGTCCGCCACCGCGACGCCGTCCTCGATCAGCACTTCGCCGACTCTCGTAACGCGCACTCCCGAGACGCTGCCAAGCAGATCGGCAGCGCGCGGCCAGTCATCGACCTCGAAGCGCACGCACCTTTTCTCCCCCGCGAGATCGCTCCAGCGACCGTCGAAAATCTTCCGGCCACCGTTGAGGATCGCCACACGGTCGCAGAGCTGCTCGACCTCGGAGAGCAGGTGCGAGCAGAAAAGCACGGTGATGCCGCGCTCGCGGTTGAGCTGCTGGATGAGCGTGCGCATTTCGTGGATGCCCTCCGGGTCGAGGCCGTTGGTCGGTTCATCGAGCAGGATGAGGTCCGGCGCGGGCACGAGCGCTTGGGCGAGGCCGAGCCGCTGGCGCATGCCCTGGCTGTAAGTCTGCACCCGATCGTGGATGCGGGCGGTGAGGCCGACGATCTCCACGGCTTCCTCCATTTCGCGGTGGGTCGCAGCCGCGGAGTAGCTGGTAAAGATCTCCAGATTCCGCCAGCCGCTCAGGTAGTCGTAAAAGCGAGGCGCCTCAAAGATCGCGCCTGTCCGGGCCAGGGCTTTGGCCCGGTGATGCTGCACGCTCACGCCACCGATGAATGCTTCACCAGCGCCCGGATGCACCTGCCCGAGCAGCACGCCGAGCGCGGTACTTTTGCCCGCGCCATTGTGCCCGAGCAGACCAAAAATCTCTCCGCGCGCCACCGAGAACGACAGCCCGTGCAGCGCCGGCTTCCCATTGAAAGCTTTCCGCACGTTGCGAAGTTCGAGCATGGGTGGGGCGGCGGACATGGAAGGCGCGGAGCTTTCCTTCTCCCGAGGCGCAGGCGCAATCCCAATCGCTTGTAGCGGCGGTCTATGACCGTCGCAAACTTCCGCGGGCGGAGGAGGTGCGCCCGCCGTCTCGCTGGGCTCGCCCGGGATCAGCGACGGTCATAGACCGCCGCTACAATCAATCGGTGAAGAACTTGATGTCCTTCGTCACGTGGCCGTCGGCGTAGAGCAGGTTGATCTTGTCTTCGAGATAAGGATGGAAGCCTTCCTTGTCGCCGAGGATCGGGATGCGGCTGTGTTCGGCGACCTTGCCGAGAAAGTTGAGGTTCGCGACCGCCTGGCCATTGAGCGTGACGTTCCAGTGATAGCTCGTGCCGGACCTGCGCGCGAAGCCCTTCTTGTCCGCGGGACATGCAAAGGCGCTGCGGTCGGGAATGTATTTGTCGAGGGTGTTGTCGATCACCGGCACGTCCTCTCCGATGTCGTCACGGCCCGCCTTGAGCGTCGGCATGGTGTTGTTGTTTTCCGTGAGATAGGCGGTCAGACCCATGCCGAGCTGACGCAGGTTACTGAGGCACTGTGCGGCCCGTCCGCTCTCGATGATGCGGCTCCCGACCGGAACGAGCAGCGCCGCAAGGATCGCGATGATGCTGATGACGACGAGCAGCTCGATCAGAGTGAATGCACTTCGATGTTCGATGTTCGGCGTTCGGTGTTCAGCGTTTCGACGATGCATGGCGGTAAACGTCGAACATCGAACGCCGAACATCGAACATCGAATTCCCGCCCGCGCCTTCACCGCAAGCTCTGCAGACCCTTCTGCATCTCCTCGATCAGCGGCGCCACGTCCAATTTCGTCTCCGCGCTCGCTTCGCTGTAAAAGCTCTTGAAACCCTGCTCGATGATCTTCTGCGCCGCAGCCTCGTCCTCAGTATCCCGCTGCCGCTCCTCGCCATCGCGTTCACGCATCTCGCGGAGCGTGCGCGAAACGAACTGCTGCCGCTTCGGACGCTCCATTTTATTGAGTGCCTCCATCATCTGCTTGAAGCCGGTGGGCAGCGTGAGATCGAGGAAGCGCTCCTGCTCGACGGGCGTGAGCTTCTTGAAGAAGCGATCCAACTTCCGGCTCATCCGCACCTCGCGCCTCTCGTCGTAGGTGAGTCGATTGAGTTGGTCGGCGACTTTCTTGATCTCCTTTTCGCGCGTGCTCTCCGGCTTGCCGTCGATCTGCAGCGCCTCGATGTGCTTCGTCAGCGACTCCGGCGTGACCTTCGCGCTCCGCGCCCAAAAGATCGCACCACCCACGACGAGCCAGACGACGAGGAGCAGGGCGGCGACTTTGATCCAGAGAGAGCGCATAGGAAATCCGGCGTTAGTTCGGTGCGACGCGCGACTGCACGGCGGCCATCAAAGCCGCGACCTGTGCGATCTGCTCGGGAAGGGCAGGCCAGTCGGGATCGTCGAGATCGAAGCCAGGGTAACGGTCGGTGAAATACACCTGCACCAGCGCATCGCAGATCGGCTCCATGGATGGGAGCAGGTCCGAGTGGCGGTCAGCCAGACAGTCAAAAAGCCGGTTGAGATCGTGCGTCTTTTCCAGCGGCCAGCCCGTGCGGATGAGTTCCGCCTTCATCACCTTCTCCAGAATCTCTGCGAGTTTGCTCCGCGCTCCCGAAAAGCTGACTTCGTGCTGCGCCGCCAGGCGAACGAACTCCATGTCGGACGCGGCGATCAGCAGCCAGTCGCCGGGATTGCTGGAATTAGTCCTGCGCGGCAAGACGGACTCCTTCCTCGAAAATCGTGGAGAAAAAGAAATCCGCGATGGACTGCTTCTCGGCCAGGCGCTGTGGGGTGATCGGAATCAGCGTGAAAGAAGGTTTGGGCCGAATCGGACGCATGGCTCGCGAAAAACTCTGCGCGGCCTTTAGCTGCTGCGCCGCGCCGTCGGCCACGAGGCACAGATCCACGTCGCTGTCCGGTCGCGCTTCACCGCGGGCATGGGATCCAAAGAGCCACACTTCCCGCAGCGGCAGCGCCCGGTCCATCGCCTCGAGGCAGCGGGCGAGCGTCTCGCGCTGCGGGGCGAGGCTCGGCGGGAGGTTTTCGAGGAGCAGTTTCACGATGCGGAAAGGTAGCGGTGCCTCGGGTGGACCGGCAAGCCATCGGATGCCGTCAAGTCACGACCGTGAGCGGCCGGTACGCGGCCCGGTTCAATCCGACTCTCCGAGCGCTCTCCCGGCGGCGATGAAACGCGCACGTCGGAATCCTCATGGTTGCCCGTCGTGTCCGGTGATCAGCACCAGACGGAAGCCCAGACCCGATGCAGCGGTAACGGGCGTTCTTGCCGACCGGGCGGACGACATGAGGTCGGCACGGTCTGCGCCATCGAAACCAGTCCCGCGGGAGACTCGACTCGTGCTGCCGACGTTCCACAAGTCTTCGCACCATTCGCGGACATTTCCGCCAAGGTCGAAAATGCCGAAACGATTCGGCGCAAAACTACCCACCGGTGCCGTGTAGGTAAAGGGATCGCGGTAGCCGCTCAAGATCTGTTGTTGCGGCCAGACTTTTGCCGTGGCGGCCTCCTCTCCGCTGAAATTCCCCGCACCAGCCGGCGGCGGCCACTCCGCTCCCCACGGATAGGCGTCCGCAAACCTTTCCTTCTTTTTCATGGGCGCCTCGGCCGCATCCTCGCGGTCGCCGAGGCCGACCGCACAGCTCCACTCGTGATCCGTTGGGAGGCGGTAGCGCTCGTCCTTCCCGAGACGCCCGGCCTTGAACTCACGTTCGGTCAGCCAGGTGGCGAAGAGCTGCGCCTCGTCCCAACTGACAGTCACCGCCGGATGCTCCGGCTCCTGTTCAAAATCCGGCTTCCGCCACTTACGCTTTGTCTCCGTGGCGAAGGCTTCGTAATCCCGCACCCGCGTCTCCCAGATGCTGAAGAGCACGCGCTGCCCGCCCGTCGGCCCGCCCGTGATCGGCACCGGGACGAACTTCATTCCGAGCGAATTAACGAACGGTTGCTCCTTGGTCGCAGATGCGAAGGTCGATGTGCTCGGAGCGACTGAGGGCGACGCCGCGTCGAGTGCGATCTTTCCCGTGCCAGTGACTTCGCGGACGGTGATCTTATGGAAGAGGACGGTGCGATTGGCTTCGGCAAACAAGCCCAGGTTCATTTCGCTGCGCAGCCGGGCACGGTCACCGCTGAGCAAATGGCGCGGGATCTCGGGCAATTTCACGATCTCGTCACCGTCCATGACACCGCGCAGCGAGTTGCGGCGTACCTCCACGGTCGAGCGATATCTCTGTCCGATGACGGGCGAAAGGTCTCCCTTCACGACCACCCCGTCAGGCTCGGTTCCGACCTCTACGTCATTTTTTCTATCAATGCTTCCAAATCCAGGCCGGTCTTTTCGAAAGATCCAGGCGAACCATCCAGACGCACTGGACAGAATTTGGCCGAAAGCCGCGCCATCCTTGCGAGGAGTGAACTCAATCTCAAAGTCGTATTCCTCGGGGGGTTGATACGGCAGTTGCAGCTTGGGGCCACCTTTTCCAATGAATTTCCCCGGTTTACTGATCGGCTGAACAAGGGCGCCCATTCCAGTTCGAGTGTAGGTCTCGGTGACCAAAAGCCCCATCGGCGTCATCTCCCAATCGCCGGCAATCGCATCGCGTTGCACATCCACCAGCGCCAGTAGGTCGATGACGCGACCTTGCTGGGATTTGGGATTTGAATCTCCAGCGCCCAAGGCTGCGCTGGTCCCTGCTGCGGACATTGCGGACGCGACCTTCACTTCCGCCGGTGCTGAGCGAATGCGGATGTTGCGATAGGAGATCTCGCCCGTGAACGCTTGCAGGCCGATGTGGCCTTTGGTCGCGGTGGCAAAGTCGGATTTGATGCCCAGGTTCCTCCACCGCTCGCGCGTGGCGGTGTCGCGCAAATCGTAACGACAGACGAGTTGCTCATTCACCCAATGTTCGCACTGGCCACCTCGGACGAGCAGGCGCGCCGTATTCCATTCGCCAACCGCCTTGGCCGCACGTTTGAGCGCGTGTTCCGCCTTGTGCAGTGCGCCGGTCTTGTACGGGTCGGCGTTCGCGTCGTCCATCAACTGAAACTCCGGAGCGACCCCGGAGGGGGCGTTCGGCGGAACCTCGTTCATGCGAAAGAAGATGCCCCCGTTGCCGGCGGCGTTCACTCGCCATTCCAGCGTCAGCTCGAAGTCCTCAAATTCCTCCTCCGTGACCAATACGGACCTGCTGTTTGCGGCCATAGCCCCGTCTTTCACTTCCCAGCCGTTCGGCACCGTCGTCGCACGGTAGCCGTGCCAGCCGGCGAAGGTCCGCCCGTCAAAGAGCGGGCGGAAATCAGACGATGCCGTCACGGGAGCCGGAGACGCGGTCTTTGGTGAAAGATGATCGGAGTCCGGAAGGGCGGCGTTTTTGGCAACTTCAGGAATCTCGGCCCCCGGGTTCTGCGTCCAGAAGACCGCGCCGCCGATTAACGCTGCACCGGCGATGACGAGGAGTGCGACGGCAGCCCCCGAAGGGACGCGCTTCGTCGCCTTTCTGCTCGTCGGAGTGGACGTGGATTGCGGTGAATGAGTGTCCATTCCGCCGCCGTTGCCCGCGGATGTTTGGGACACGACGGAGGGTGTCACCCCAGGTGAGGCTCCAGCCGGTGTGGTGCGGATGGTGTCCACGTCGGTCTTCATCTCGCGGGTATTTTGATACCGGCGCTCGGGTTCCTGCTGCATGGCCCGCAGCACCACGTCGTCGATGCGCACATCCACTCGGACCTTGTGCGAGGGCGGGTCGAAGACCCCGCGCGGCACTTGCCCGCAGAGCATCTCGTAGAGCATCACGCCGAGACTGTAGATATCGGCACGATGATCGACGTGCAGGCCGCGCGTCTGCTCGGGTGCCATGTAATCGGGCGTCCCCATCACCGTGCCGGTGACCGTGGTGCCCGGCGACTGCGCATCCGGCGCGCTCAACCGCGCCAGACCGAAGTCGGCCACTTTCACCTGGCCCTCGGTGCTCACCATCACGTTGGCGGGTTTGATGTCGCGATGGACCACGCCTTTGCCGTGCGCGTATTGCAGGGCTTCGCAGACGCCGATCGTGATTTCGAGCGTCTGCTCTGCGGAGAGGCCGGGACCGTGGATCATCCGGTGCAGGTCGGTGCCCTCGACGTATTCCATCACGAAATAGAGATGCCCACTGGTGGTCGTCCCGAAGTCGTACACCGCGACGATGTTTGGGTGATTGAGCCGCGCCAGGGTCTTCGCCTCGCGCACAAAACGCTCCGCAAAATCCCGATCCAGGCTCACGTCGAGTGGCAGGAGCTTGATGGCCACGAGGCGGTCGAGAGCCGTCTGCACACCGCGATAGACCGCGCCCATGCCGCCGTGACCGAGCAGTGACTCGATCCGATATTGAGGGAGCGCGGTCACGAGTTCCTCCGGTGTTGGCGGCGTCCAGGTGCGGCCCCCGTGCGTGTTGCGGACGGTATTCAGGCCGCGGGCCAGGAGTTCGCCGGGGTCGAGGCCTTCGAGTTCGGAGGCGGCAGGCTCCGGGGCGATGGGGGTTTCGTCAGGCATAGACGCGCGTCGTTCCGTTCACTTTGCTTCGATGCGGAAGAATGCCGCATTCCCCGGGGCTGTGAACTCGAATTCCACCTCCCCCTGCGCATTGATCGCCGTGCCCGGATCGGTGAAAGGGAATGGCTGGTAGTCGATGAGGTTCGCGGATTTCTTCAGCGCCATCGTGAGCGTGAATTTTCCGTTCGCACCCCTCGTGAGCAGCGGCGTGCCGACATTCAGCGCCTGGACCTGGGAGAGTGCGTAAAGGCTGAAGGCGTTCGGATTCGCGGTCACCTCGTTGCGGCCCACCTGACGATTCGCATCGTACTGTGTCTGCGTGAAAAGCTTCGCGGCGTTCGCGTTGTTGTAGAGTGCGCTAACCAAGGCCGGCTGGCTCACCTGCCAATTGAAGCCGAGCGCGGACAGCTTGTATTCGCCCCAATCGCTCATGCCATCTCCATCGAAATCGAGAATCGAAGAATAAGCGAATGCCCGCAGCCCGAGGGTCAGCAGGCCGTCGATGTCGTTGCTCGCGATATAGAGCGTTCCGATCGCCTGGCCGGTGGGAAGCGCCGGATCGGTAGGGACGAACTCCACTAAAAAATGCGTGCTCTCCCCGGGGTTCACCGTGGACGACACGACTGGCAGTGCAGAGAACCCACCCGTATTGGCATTGGCGATGCCAGTGAGCGGCGCATCGCCGACGTTGCGGACGATGAAGTTCTGGCTGGCACCGCCGTTCGGTCGTTCGACGGCTCCGAAGTCGATCGTCTGGCCGTCCGAAATGGGCGTGCCGGGGATGCTTTCCAGAGACACGCGGATGGCCGGTGCGAAGCCGAGGAATCGTGCGAGGGCAAGGTCATTGTCGCTCCCGTTGTGAGCCCGGCCTGCCAGCACGACGTTCCCATCGTTCTGAATTGCCATCGCATAAGCGACGTTATCGCCGGCGCCCGTCCGCGTGACCACCTTGCCGCCACTGCCGAAGATGGGATCCAGCGTTCCATTGCTGAGGTAACGCAACAGCATAAAGTCCGACCGCCCGCTATTCGCAGCGCCGCCCACGAGGATTTTTCCGCTGCTGGCGATCTTTACGGAAAAGGCGATATCGTCGTTGCTGCCCACGGGTGTCGTCACCTTGCCGCCTATGCCGAAGGTCGTGTCGAGCGAGCCGTTGGCATTGTAGCGGACCAGCGCCACATCGGCATTGCCTGAACTCGTCGCGTATCCCGCACCCACGATCTTCCCGTCGCTCTGGATCGCGAGGCTATACATCCGATCGTCGCCGCTGCCGATCGCGGTGGTCACCTTTCCGCCGCTGCCAAAGGTGGTGTCGAGGCTGCCATTGGCGAGATAGCGAGCCAGACCGAAATCGAAGTTCGAGCCATTCGACACGATGCCGCCAAGCAAGATCTTTCCATCGCTCTGCAAGGCCATGCAGTAGGCCTGATCGTGCCCGCCCCCGATCGCCGTCGTCACCTTGCCGCCGCTGCCGAACCCAGAGTCCAGGCTGCCATCGGCATTGTAACGAACGAGGGCAAAGTCGTTGGTACTCCCGATCGAAGCGAAGCCACCGAGGAGCAGCTTCCCGTCGGCTTGTAGCGTTACGCACTGGGCGTAGTCATTGCCACTTCCCACCGCAGTGATCACTTTGCCCGTGCCATTGAAGCTGGTGTCCAAGCTCCCGAATTGGTTCAGCCGCGCCAGCTCAAAGTCGGCATTGGTTCCGTTTTCGGAATATCCACTGGCGACGATTCTGCCATCGGGTTGGATCAGCAAGCCGGTCAGAATGTCATCCTGCCCCCCAAAATCGATGACTTTGACTTCGCCAGTCAGGATCCCAGCGGAGTCAAACCCGGCAATGAAAAAGTCCTGATCGACACCGTTGCTCCGCCGACCACCGACGGTGATGCCCCCTGAGGTGGTGATGGCTGCCGCGCTCGCGTAATCTTCGCGACCGCGCGAGACATCCGTGGTGACTCTCCCAGGCGTTCCGAAGCCGGGGTCGAGGCTTCCGTCTTGGAGAAAACGCGCAACGGCGAGGTCGGACTTGCCGCCGGAGGCGCCGGGATAGGCGAGAGCATCGGATTGGCCGGTCACCAGCATCTTCCCGTCGCTCTGCAGGGCCAGACTTTCGCCGTAGGCCGCTTTGCCGATGCGGGTTTTCATCTTCCCGCTGCCGTTCAGGGCAGTGTCCAGGCTGCCGTCGGTGTTGTATCGAACGATTGCGAATTCGTTGAAACCGGATGAGAACGACGATCCGCAGACCACGATTTTCCCATCGCTCTGCACGGCGACCGATCGGCCGACATCGTACGACCCAACGGCTGTCGTGACCTTGCCGGTCCCATTGAATCCAGGATCGAGCGCGCCGTTCGCCTGGTAGCGGACCAGCGCAAACTTGGAAGAGGCGCCACTCTCCGACTCGCCGGCCACCAGGATTTTCCCATCGGTCTGCACGGCCACCCCCACGCCGGAATCGTTCCCGGTGCCGATCGCGGTCACGGCTTTTCCGGAGCCATTGAAAGTCGTGTCGAGGCTGCCATTGGCGTGGTACCGGACCAGTGCGACGTCGAAGCCGCCACCGCTGTCGGACTCTCCCGCTACCAGGATTTTACCATCGCTCTGGAGGACCATGCCATACGCGGCGTCTTCCGATCCTCCGCCGATATCGGTGGTCACCTTTCCGGTGCCGTTGAAGCTGGTGTCGAGGCTGCCGTTCGCGTTGTAGCGGACTAAGGCGAAGTCATTGTGAGCGCCGGGAGTGGCGTAACCCGCGACGACGATTTTCCCGTCCGCCTGCACCGCGACGGCGCGGGCATATGAATTCCGGCTCCCGACGGCAGTGGCGACCTTGCCCGTGCCATTGAAGGCGGTATCCAGACTTCCGTTGGCGTTGTAACGCACCACTGCGATCTGGTCGTAAGAGGAGGCATTCGGGTTCCAAGCACGCCCGGCTACCACGATTTTTCCATCGGTCTGGATCGCCACGCCCCGCGCGCTGCTCGCTCCGATGCCGAAGAAATCCGTCGTTACTTTTCCGGTGGAATTGAAGCTGACGTCCAAACTTCCATTGGCGTTGAACCGCACCACCGCGAAATCGCCGTTGTCAGTCACCACATCGACGAGGTCTGAAACTCCGGCGACCACGATCTTCCCATCGCTCTGAACGGCCACGCTTCGACTGTATGCGTTTTCACTGCTCCTCAAGAACGTGGTGACCTTGCCCGTGTGGCCGAAGGTCCGATCCAGCGCGCCCGGTCCGGCGAGGGCGGGCGGCGAGAATGAGAGGAGAGCCGCGACGCTGGCGGCGATGAGGAGTGTGATTCGTTTGGTAGGAATGGATTTCATTGGGTGAGGTGGGTTTCGGCTGGTTCTACGGAATGCCTCGCGGGAGGTTGCAAAGAATCTGCACCTCCGGCTCGCCGCCTGCCGGGAGCGCCCGGGTTCATTGGTCGGCAACGGCCCTGTTCACACGCAGCCGAGCAGTTCCGAGAGTTCCGCTTTGATGGCCTCCTCCGTCGGGTCGTCGAGGGTGTCCGAGACTTGCTCGAAGAGGAGTTCGCGCCAGCGCTGGCGGAGGCGGAAGATGTGATTTTTCAAGGTGCCGAGGGGCATCCCGAGCGAGGCGCAGACTTCCTCGTAGCGAGCCTCGGGCTCAGGACCGAAACCGAGAAAAGGCCGGAGCGCCGCGAAGAGGCCCGCCTTTTCCTGCGCGGTCCATTCGGCGCGCAGGCTGGCGAGCGAAGACTCCAGGACGGCGAGCGCCCAGCGGCGCTGGAAGAGGCGGTCGGGCGTGAGGTCGTCGCGTGGCTCGGCTGCGTAGCGGGTCTCGGCGCTGGCACCGTCGATCGATAGGATCTTTCCCGCTCCGCGCTTCTCGGCGACGGCGCGGTTATGGTCGTCGATGAGATGATTCCGCGCGCAGGCGAGGAGGAAGGTGCGCAGTTTGCCTTTGTCGCGATCGGCGCCGGCGAGGGTCTGCTTTTCGAGCACCTTGGCGAAGAAGCCCTGGGTGAGATCTTCAGCATCCTCGGCCGTCTTCCCCGAACGGCGAAAGAAGGCGTAAAGTGGATACCAGTAGCCTTCGCAGAGAGTGGCAAGCGCGCCGAAGGCCGTGTCCGGGTCGGAGGATAAAGAGCGGTTCACCACGCTCCAGCGTGTCGTTCGGAAGGATTGTTTCTGGTGTTCCGGCTCCATGTCCGCGCGCGGTCGAATGCAAGTGTTTCGTGCCAGAACGGACTCGAGGCGTCGAGCAGTTTATCCTCGGCGGAGCTTTCGCCGCACGAGTGCGGCGAGGTCGTCGAGCTCCTGGATGCGCAGGGCGAAGGCGGTGCCGAAAAATGCGAGGCCGGCGACGGCGATCGTGCCCAGCAGCGCGGCGATCTTTACCGCGAGTCCGAAGTGCTCCCAGTCGGCGAGCAGCCAGCGCTGGGCGGCGAGACAGACGCCGGAGAGCACCGCGCTGGCCACGGCGATCTTGGCGAGGGTGGCGGCCATCTGGCGCGTTTCGAGCCGGCCGGTGGCGCGGTGCATGAGGACGTAGAGGATCAGGAAATTTGCCGTTGCGACGCAGCCGGTGGCGAGCGCGAGGCCGCGGATGCCCCATTGGAGTTTGAAGGCGAAGAGGTAGTTCAGGCCGACATTCAGGAAGACGGCGAAGAAGCTGACGTACATCGGCGTCTTGCGGCGATCGATGGCGTAGAAGGCGGGCGACAAAATCTTCAGGCACGAGTAGGCGCAGAGGCCGATGGCGTAGCCGCCAAGGCCGATGGCTGCTTGATCCGCGGCGTGCGCGCTGAATTTTCCGTGCTCATAGAGCAGGCTGATGATGGGGCGCGCGAGGAGGATCAGGCCGATCGTCGCCGGCACGGTGAGGAGGAGTGCGAGACGCAGGCCTTTGGCCAGCAGGCTGCGGAAGTCTTCGCTGCGGCCGTGCGCGGCGGCGCGGGAGAGCGCGGGCAGCGTGACGGTGCCGAGCGCGACACCGAAGACTCCGAGCGGGAGCTGCATGAGGCGGAAGGCGATGTTCAGCCGGTAGGCGGTGCCGTCTTCGAGCCACGACGCGAACCAGGTGTTGATGAACACATTGAGCTGCACGGAGCTCGCGGCGATCACTGCGGGGCCCATCTGCCGCAGGATCGTGCGCACGCCTTCATCGCGCCACGCAAAGTCCGGTCGGAAGCGGAAACCCACACGCCGCAACGCGGGGATTTGCACGCCGAGCTGGAGCACGCCGCCGATGAGTGTGCCGCACGCGAGACCGACGAGGGCGCGCGTGCCGAAGTGCGGATCGATCCACCAACCGACGGCGACGCCGCCTAAGATGGAGCCGATATTGAAGAAGCTCGAAGCCATCGCCGGCACCCCGAAGACATTCTTCGCGTTCAGCATACCCATCGTGAGCGCGCCGAGCGAGACGAGCAGGATGAAGGGATACATGATCCGCGCGAGTTGCACGGTGAGTTCGGCCTTGCCCGGCACCTGTGCAAAACCGGGCGCCATGATCTTCACGAGAAACGGCGCGATGCCGATGCCGATGAGCACGATGACGCTCAGCACGACGACGACGAGCGTGCCCACTTTGCACGCGAGCTTCCACGCGGATTCGTCGCCTTCGTTCACGATCTTCTTGGAGAAGGTGGTGATGAAAGCGGTCGAGAGGGCGCCCTCGGCGAAAAGATCGCGCAGCATATTCGGCGTGCGGAAGGCCACGGTGAAGGCGTCCATCTCCTTCCCGCCGCCAAAGAGCCACGCGAAGATCTGCTCGCGGATGAGGCCGAGCACGCGCGAGCACATCACCGCGAGGCCGACGATGCCGGCGGCTTTGGTGTTGAGTTTGTTTTGCGCGGAGGAATCAGCCACGGATGGACACGGATGGAACACGGATGCGCCTGCGGGGGAAAGCTGCGCGGGGATCGAAGCCCGGGCTGAATCCGTGAAATTCCGTGTTCATCCGTGGCTAGATTCTGTGCGCAGCGGCTTTGCGCAGGCGGTCCATGATGGCGACGCCGAGGCCGGTCTCCGGGACGGCTTCGGCCAGGATCAGATCAAGGCCGGCCTCGTCGAGCCGGCGGAGTTTCGCGAAGAGCGTGGCGGCGGCTTCGCGGAGATCGCCGGTGGGGCTGAGGACTTCGCTCGCGGCGTAGCCGGGAGCAGCGGCGCGGAAGGCGAGAAGGCCAGCGTGACGCGGACTTCCAGTCTGCGATCCTCCCGCTCCCTGCGGACGACAAGTCCACATCACTTTGAGCGGCGTCCGCGGTGCGTAATGGCTGGCGAGCTGTCCGGGGGCTTCGGGTCGGGAGGAATTGGAGATTGAGGATTGGAGATTGAAAACTGAAAATTGCTCCGGGGTCACGGGGCCGCTGCGCAGCAGGCGCAGGCGATCGCCTTCGACGGCGACAATCGTGGACTCTAGACCGTGCTCGGTCGGGCCGCCATCGACGATAAGGGGGATGCGGCCGCCCAGTTCGCTCACGACGTGCGCGGCGGCGGTGGGGCTGATGCGGCCGAAGCGATTTGCGCTGGGAGCGGCGAGCGGATTTCCGAATGCCTGAATCACCGCGCGGAAGACGGGATGCGCGCTCATTCGGACGGCGACGGTGTCGAGTCCGGCGGTGACGAGATCGGGCACGATCGCGCGGCGCGGCAGCACGAGCGTGAGCGGGCCGGGCCAGAACTTCGCGATCAGTGCGTCCACGGTCGCGCGGCTGTCCGCGGGAATGACGGCGACGCGATCGAGCCAGTCGCGCTCCGGCAGATGCACGATGAGCGGATCGAAGAACGGACGCTCCTTGGCCTCGAAGATTTTTGCCACCGCTTCCGACCGCAGCGCATCCGCGGCGAGCCCATAGACGGTCTCGGTCGGCAGTGCGACGACTTCGTTACGGGCGAGCAAGTTCGTCGCGGCGGTGACGGCGGCGGCGAGCTGTTCGGGGGAATGAGTGGATGCGACCGCGGTGTCCATCAGTCGTAGAGCGAGTGTGCCGACAGGCCACTCGCTTCACCGTGCGCCGTGAAGCGAG
>JBGSYE010000746.1:0-4354 GCA_041751075.1 Chthoniobacteraceae bacterium | reverse complement strand
GGAGCCCGCCGCGGACGAGCTTGCGCCGGCTGCGGCGCGAGAACGCCACCTCCTCGCCCCCCTCGGGCACCGGCTTGCCCAGCCCCACCAACTCGACGGCCTGGGCCTCAAATTCGGTTGTGGTCCGGAAACTTCGCGCACCTCCGCTTCTCTCTACTGAAATGGCGATTCTGTCTGACGGGGACGGCGTTCCTTTTAGACGCTGCGTCTAAGCTCTGCGCCGGGTGGGGCTTTCTCCGGGATGATCCCCCTCCGTCTCCTCCTGCCTCTGGCGCTGCTCGTGGCGCATTCCGTCCTCGCCCAAGGAACCTTCCGCGCCGGGGCGGCGACGGCGGATATCTCGCCGACGAAATTCCCGACGCCGGTGAATGGGAGCATGAAGGGCAACTTCGCGCAGGGGGTGACCGATCCGCTGCTCGCGCGATGTCTTGCGCTCAGCGATGGGCGGAAGGAGATCCTCTTTTGCGTGGTGGATGCGTGCATGATCCCACGCGAGATCTGCGAGGAGGCGAAAGCGATCGCGGCGCGCGAGACGGGGGTGCCGGCGGCGCAGATGCTGATCTCGGCGACGCATACGCACTCGGCGGCGACGCTGGCGGGGGTGTTTCAGAGTGAGCCCGATCCGGAGCATGTGGGCACGGTGGCGGGGCGGATCGCGCAGGGGCTCGTGGCGGCGCACGGGAATCTGGAGCCGGCGGAGATCGGCTGGGGCAAGGGCAGTGATCCGACGCAGGTCTTCAATCGCCGGTGGCTGCTGCTCGAGAGTGAGCCGTCGGCGGACCCTTTTGGGATCAAGACGGAGCGGGCGCGGATGAATCCCGGCTACCAGAGTGCGAAGGTGACGCAGCCCGTGGGACCGATCGACCCCGATGTGTACTTGCTGGTCGCGCGGGCGGTGAGCGATCGGCGGCCGATCGGGTTGCTCGCGAATTACAGTCTGCACTATGTGGGCGGATTGCCGGCGCTGTCGGCGGATTATTTCGGGGCGTTCGCGCGGGAGATGGGCACGCGCTTGAATGCGGACGATGCGCGCTATGCGGGCAAGCCGCCCTTTGTCGCGATGATGTCGAATGGCACGAGCGGCGATATCAACAATGCGAACTTTGCGATGCCGCCGCCGGCGAAGCGCGAGCCGGGGCAGCAGATCCGGAAAGTGGCGGCGAGCGTGGCTGAGGCGGCGATGAAGGCTTACGGAAAGATCGAGTTCAAACCGGTCGCGGTGCTCGACTCCGCGGAGGAAGACCTCCAGCTCAAGGTGCGCAAGGCAAACAAGGACGAACTGGCGCGGGCGCGTGAAATCCTGGGGGCGACTCCGAAGGACAAGGATGGACAATTCGCGGCGCGCGAGGCGATCTATGCGCGGGAGACGACGCTGCTGGAGGCGTATCCCGACACGGTGCCGGTGAAGGTGCAGGTGCATCGCATCGGCGATCTGAGCATCGCGGCGATCCCGTGTGAGGTCTTTGTGGAGATCG
The DNA here is from genome assembly GCA_041751075.1 of Chthoniobacteraceae bacterium. GTDB lineage: Bacteria > Verrucomicrobiota > Verrucomicrobiia > Chthoniobacterales > Chthoniobacteraceae > JANNXQ01. The sequence goes on along the minus strand of JBGSYE010000746.1, from coordinate 2,879 downwards.
GGCTCGAACTGAAGGCGCGGACGCCTTTTGCCCAGCACTTCACGATCTCGCTGGCCAATGGCTACAACGGGTATCTGCCGACGCCGCATCATCACGCGCTCGGCGGTTACGAGACGTGGCGCGCGCGGAGCAGTTATCTGGAGGTGCCGGCGTCGGATCGCATCACGGAGCGGCTGCTCGCTCTGGTCCAGAGGCTGAAGGAGCGGAAGTGAAATTGCTCGCCGCATTCTTCGCGCTCTGCGTCGCGGCGCCGATGCAGGCCGGGCAGTTCGATCTGCTCATCCACGATGCGCTGATCGCCGATGGCACGGGTGCTCCGCTCTCGAAGGGAAGCATCGGCGTGAAAGGCGGGCGCATCGCGGCGGTCGGCGCGGTCGCGGGCAGCGCGACGACGATGCTGGATGCGCAGGGTCGTGTCGTGGCGCCGGGATTCATCGACGTGCATACGCATTCGGAGCGGATCGCGCGGCTGCCGGCGGCGGAGAATTTCGTGCGCATGGGCGTGACGACGATCGTCACGGGCAATTGCGGCGGCTCGCGGACGGATGTCGCGAAGTTTTTCGACGAGCTGGTCGCTGCGAAGGTGGCGATCAATGTGGCGACGCTGGTCGGGCACAACTCCGTGCGGAAGGACGCGATGGGCGGAAACTTCAATCGGCCTCCGACGCCCGGCGAACTGGAGAAGATGAAGGCGCTCGTGGCTCAGGCGATGGGGGAAGGTGCAGTCGGGCTGAGCACCGGGCTGATTTACGTCCCCGGCAGCTTTGCGAAGACCGATGAGATCGTGGAGCTGGCGAAGGTCGCATCGGCGCACGGCGGCATTTACGTGAGCCACATGCGCGCGGAGACGGTGAAGATCTTCGATGCGCTCGAGGAGCTCTTCCGGATCGCACGCGAGGCAAATATTCCAGCCGAGGTCTCGCACCTGAAGCTCTCCAGCCCCGCGGCCTGGGGCAGAGCCGCCGAAGTGCTGGCGACGCTCGATCGCGCGCGCGCCGAGGGACTCTCGATCACGCACGATGCCTACGCTTACACCGCATCAAGCACCGGCCTCGCACAGCTCATCCCCGACGAAGCGCGCGAAGGCACGCGCGACGACTACCGGGCCCGGCTCGCTTCGCCCGAGGCGAAGGCGAAGATCGTCGCCGAGATGGCGCGGACGCGCGAGCGGCAGGGGCGCAAGGACTACAGCTATGCCGTCGTGGCGAAGTGCGAGGCCGATCCTTCGCTCAATGGGAAGACGATCCCGGAAGCCGCGAGGCTGAAGCGCGGCTCCGACTCGCTCGCCGAGCAGATCGAGCTCATCCTCGATCTCGAAGCACAGGGCGGCGCGAGCGGCGTGTATCACAATATGGATGAGCCGGACCTGCAGGCGTTTCTGCGGCATCCGCTGACGATGATCGCCAGCGACGGCGGCCCGACGATCCCCAGCGCCGACATGCCGCATCCGCGCAGCTACGGGAACAACGCGCGGGTGCTCGGCCGCTACGTGCGCGAGCTGAAGGTGCTGACGATCGAGGATGCCGTGCGGCGCATGACTTCCCTGCCCGCGCAGACTTTCCGGCTGAAAGATCGCGGCGTGCTCGAGCCCGGCGCCTTTGCTGATATCGTCATCTTCGATCCGGCGAAAGTGAACGATCCCTCGACCTTCGCCGACCCGCATCACTTCGCCGAAGGTTTCACCGATGTGGTGATCAATGGCGGCGTGGTGCTCCGCGATGGGGCGATGACGGGGACGCGACCCGGCACGCCAGTGCGGCTGCGGTAGGCTCCGGGTACCACACGCGTCCCGCGTGTGGCATTATCCGGATCCCGCGACTACTCCTTCGCCCAGTCGCGCCAGAGCCAGCGCAGGGTGTCGGGGAAGATCGAGGCGCCGTGCTTTGGACTGTGACCGCCGGTGCCGAAGACGAATTGATGATCGTAGCCCGCGAACTTCAGCGCCGCGGCCATCTCCTGATTCGAGAGCGGCCAGTTCCCGTGGAGATTGTCGAGATCGCTGCTGCCGTCCTGCAGGAAGACACGCAGCGGCTTCGGTTGCTTGTCCTTGGTCTGCCGGATGAGTCCGGGATAGACGAAGCCGCCGCGGATGTTTGTGAAGCTGCCGATCCAGCTCACCACTTTGCGGAAGCGATCGGGCCGCTCCCACGCGACGGTGAAAGCCGCGATGCCGCTGCTGGAGAGTCCGGCGATAGCCCAGCCATTCGGGTCTTTGGTGAGGTTGAACTCCTTCGCGACGACGGGCATGACCTCGTCGAGCACGAAGCGCGCATTGGCATCGCCGAGGGAGTCGTATTCGAAGCTGCGATTCGAGCGGTCCCTGGCGCCCGGCAGGCTCGTCTTGAAGGTGCCGGGCGCGATGAAGACGCCGATGGTCACGGGCATGTCTTTCTTCGCGATGAGATTATCGAAGACGACCGGCACACGCGTCCCGCCGTCGGCTTTCACGTAGCCAGCGCCGTCGAAGAAGACCATGACACACGCGGGCTTCGCCGCCTGGTATTGCGCGGGCACGTAGATCCACCAGTCGCGCGTCGTGCCGGGGAAGATCTCGCTCGTGGTGAAGGGCGCCATCTGCCGCACTTCGCCGTGCGGCACCTGCTGCGGCTGCGAGTCGGGGCCGAGGGTGTAGTCGGAATCCGCGGCGAGCGCGACGGAGGCCGCGAGGGCGAGGAGCGAGGCGAGTCGGATCATGGAAAGCGGTTGCCGAATTCTTCGAGGATGCGCGGGATGTAGGATTTGAAGCGGGCATCGGGGGCGGCGCCTTCTGCGGAGAGCGCCTTGATGGCCGGGGCGACGGGCGCGGCCTTGTCGCCGAGCGCGGTCAGGGCATTGAGCGCAGCCATCGCGGTGAGCACGTCGGACTTCGACGCGTCTGC
>JBGSYE010000745.1:0-2101 GCA_041751075.1 Chthoniobacteraceae bacterium | reverse complement strand
ACCCGCCGCCAATTTCTGGTCGCCTCGACGCTGCTCTCCACCGCAGTCGTATTGCGGGCCCAGTCCGTTCCTCCACCCGCCAAATCAGCAAGCAAACCAGCAGCGGAAAAACTCGAGCCGGTGCCGGTCATCGCGCCCGTGGCCGGCCCCGCATATTTGCACGCCGGTCCGATGATTGGCCATGTCACCGATCGCACCGCGCGTCTGTGGGCCAAGGGGTCGAATCAGGGGCGCCTCGCTTTCAAGATCGGCCTGCAACCGGACTTGTCGAATGGCCGCGTGGTCGAGGCGCCGGCGATGGTCGAGGAATCATCTTTCACTGGCCAGGTGCAAGTGGACGACCTCACCGCCGCGACCCGCTACTACTACGCGCCGGTGATTGACGGCACACCCGCGCTCGCGCGGCCCTTCCCGTCATTCGTCACCGCGGCGGACACGGAGCATCGCGGCCCGCTGCGCGTGGCCTTTGGTTCCTGCGTGGGCCGACGCGGTCACCACTCCGCGGCGACGTTTGGCGAAATGGCGGCACGCAATCATTTCGACGTGCTGCTGATGCTCGGCGACAACCATTATGGCGACACGACAGACCCGGCACTGCTGCGCGACTATTACCACATGCAAAGGACGGTGAGCGGCTTCGAAAAAATCGTCCGCGAAAAGCCCGTCTATGCCATCTGGGATGACCACGATTTCGGGCCGAACAACTCCGACAGCACGAGTGCCGGCAAAGAGCACAGCCTGCGCGTATTCAAGCAGTGGTGGGCAAATCCCGCTTACGGCGAAGAGGGCAACCCCGGTTGTTATTACCGGTTCTCCCGCGACGGCGTGGACTTCTTCATGCTCGACAGCCGTTATCACCGCACGCCGAACAACACGAAGGAGGACGGCACAAAAACGATGCTCGGCGCCCGCCAGCTCCGGTGGCTCAAGGACGGGCTCTCGGCTTCCAAAGCGAAGTTCAAGGTGGTCGGCTGCGGGAGCGAGTGGCAAACGCTAACGCAACCCGATTGCTGGTCCTCATTTGCGCGCGAGCGCCAAGAGATTTTCGATCACATCACGACGGAGAAAATCGAGGGAGTCATCCTGCTGTCCGGCGATCGCCACTTCTCGGCCGGGTATCAGATTCAGGAGCGTTTCCTCGAATTCACGACCGGCCCGCTCGGCAGCGGAAATGCCACGCTCCAAGAGAATCCCGAGCGCTTCACGGGCTCGGATGAAGGCAAACTTTGGATGGTCCTCGACCTCGACACGAGCGCATCACCGCCGGCGTTGCATTACGAAATCTGGCAGGCGGGCGGCGGTCTGCTCGAGCGCCGCCCGTTGAGTTATGAGGAAGTGTGTGGCCGGCAGAAGATCGCCGCATCGCCCACACCGCTCTTCCCGGAGCGCATGGAAAAGAAACCCCGCGCCTGAGCGCCTGATTCATGTCACTCCACTCCCACCAATCCCAACATGATGAAACTCTACCACCTCATCCCGGTCCTCGTTCTGGTTGCGGCGCCGACCTTCGCTGGGCAAAACGTGGCGCCCGCCGGCTTCACCGCGATATTCAACGGCAAGGACCTCTCCCGCTGGTATGGCTGGAGCACGAAGGACCCAACTGAGTTGCAGAAGATGTCGCCCGAAGAGCGGGCCGACTACAAAAGGAAATCCGTCGAAGGCGGACTGCCCGAAGGCAAGCGGGGTGCCGAGCACATCAACGCGCATTGGAAGGTCGAGAACGGCGAGATCGTCAACGATGGCAAAGGACTCTATCTCACGACGGACAAGGACTACGGCGACTTCGAGTTACTGGTGGATTTCAAAATCCTGCCCGACGGCGACAGCGGCGTGTATCTGCGCGGCATCCCGCAGGTGGGAATCTGGGACACGACCAAGGGTGATCCGCGCGGACTCGGCCAGGACAAAGGATCGGGCGGCCTTTGGAACAACAGCAAGGGGGCGCCCGGCAAAGATCCGTCCGAGCAGCACCTGCTCGGCGGCTACGAAACGTGGCGCGCGCGCTCGAGCTGTCTCGAAGCGGACGCCTCGACGAAGATCGTCGCCGGGCTGGAGGAGTTGTTCGAGCGCTTGCAGTAATCACCCCCGGCTCGCTCGCGCC
>JBGSYE010000744.1:0-2393 GCA_041751075.1 Chthoniobacteraceae bacterium | reverse complement strand
GCACCTCGACCCGGTCCACCGGAGGTGTGCCGCTCGCGCTGCCGGTGACGGTGACGCTGGAGCTGTTCAGGGTGGCATTCGCCGCGGGCGAGGAAATCGCGAGCCGCGGCCCCGATGGCGGCGCCGTGAGGACGACCCAATAGTACCGATACGGCGCGCCCGAGTCTTCGTAGAAGCCGACGCCGAGCGAGGTTTGTTGGGCAAAAAATGAGGTTTGCGCGAGGATGTGCCGCTTGTGATCCGGGGAGTTCATCCAGCCCGACCAGACCGACGAGACGCTGCCATAACCCGCGGCGAGCGACTCGATGTTGTTGCCGGATGCCGCCGTCGAGTAGCCGCTGGGCAGGGAGTAGCCGGCCTGGCGGACGAGGTAGTTCGCGCCGTGCCCGTCTGGGTTCACGTGGGCGAAATACTCGCGCCGCGCCATGTCGGCCGCCTTGGCGCGGGCGACGGCGGAGAGGATCGGATCGATCGTCACAAAGGCGCGGCCTTGTCCGGAATCGTGGATCACGCGGTCGGCGAGCGCGGTTTCCTGGGAATTGAGCGCCCCCAGCAACTGGCCGGCAGTCGTGAGCACCCATGCCGCGACGGTGTGGAGTAAGAATCGGCTGGGAATGTGAGAAAGGCGGGACATCGGCGGGATATTGGGGTTTTGGTAGAGACTGGATGGACGAGACTGTCAACCTGAGAAGCCGATAATATGCCATTCCACCCTACACAAGATCGTGTGGTGGGAGGGAGGTTCCGGTGGCATCCAGCACAATGGGAAGGGCCTGGCTGTGACTCGGCATTGTGAAACGGATGCCGATGCCTTAGCGTCGCGCCGTTTTGAAGACCCCGATCCGCGACCGTCACGCCGAGGCGTTTTTCCACGCGCTGGAGGTGGAGCGCAATGCTTCGCCGCGCACGGTCGTAAATTACCGCCATGCGCTGACCCGCTTCCGCGCGACCCTACCGGCGCCGGGCTGGCACGATCTCACGGCGGATCATTTTCGGCGCTACCTCTTCGAGTGCGCCAAGAGCGGGATGGCCAAGCCGACCCAGCGGCTGCACTTCGCGGCGCTGCGCACTTTTTTCAAATACCTCGCCGAGCGCCACGGGCTGAAAACGAACCCGCTGAAGGAAGTGCTGCTGCCAAAGCTCGCCCGCAAGCTGCCCGTGGTGCTCACCACGAAGCAGATCGACGAGTTGCTCACCGCGCCGCTGCGCATCGAGAAGCGACCGCAGGCGCCGGCGTGGATGCCCGCGCGCGACGCGGCGATCCTCGAGCTCTTCTACTCCAGCGGGCTGCGTCTGGCCGAACTCGTGTCGCTGGATGTGAAGAGCATCGACGTCTTTTCGGAGAGCGTCCGCGTGCTCGGCAAGGGGCGGAAGGAGCGCATCGTCCCCGTGGGCGCGCCGGCGCTCACGGCGATCCAGCACTACCGGCAGCAGGCCCGCGTGGAGGTGGGGCCGCTCTTCATCAGCAAGGTCCGCAAGCGGCTCGCGGCGGCGAATGTCTGGCTGCTCATCCAGCGGTATCTGCGGCACACGAGCATCCCGGTGAGGCTCAGCCCGCACAAGCTGCGGCACAGCTTTGCCACGCACATGCTCGACGCCGGCGCGGATCTGCGCAGCGTGCAATCGCTCCTCGGCCACGCGAGTCTCTCGACCACGCAGATCTACACGCACGTCACCGTGGAGCGGCTGAAGAAGGCCTACGACTCCGCGCATCCGCGGGCGTAGTTCGCGTTTGTAGCGTCGGTCTATGATCGTCGCTCGCATCCGTGGGCGGAGACGGGGCGGAGCGGGTGTGCGCAGCCGGATCCTCCCCACCTTCGCCCGGGGAGGAACGCGACGGTCATAGACCGACGCTACACAACTGATTACTTCGCCGCCGTGACCGGCTTCGCCCCGGCGCCGATTGCAAAGAGATGGGTCTGCGTGCCGACGTACATGATTCCGTTGGCGACGATCGGCGTCGCATAGACCGGCGCGCCCATGTTCACCTCGCTCAGCACTTTCTTCTCCCGGGCACTCGCGAGCACCACGACGTCGCCGTCTTCATCGCCGACGTACACTTTCCCATCGACCGCAAAGGTCGAGCCCCACATGTGGGCCTGCATGTCGTGGACCCACTGCACCTTGCCCGTCTCCGCATCGAGGCAATGCACAAAACCGGAGAAGTCGGCAAGGAAGAGCAGACCATTGGTCGGGTCGATCGAGACGGTCGAGATGCTGCGCTTGGCGTCCTTGTAGTCCCAGATCAGTCCCGTCTTGGTGATGTCGCCGGTCTTGGTCGCATCCACGCACACGAGGCGGCCGACGCCTTCGCCGTGCTCGGGATCCTGGCCGATGGCGACATAGACGCGGTTCTTGTAAAAGACGGGCGTCGAATTGATCTCACTCGGACC
>JBGSYE010000743.1:0-2149 GCA_041751075.1 Chthoniobacteraceae bacterium | reverse complement strand
GAGCGCGGCGGCAGCGGTGGCCGGGTAAAAGCCGGGCGGCGCCGAATGCACCCGCCCATAGGCCGCCATCAGCGGCGCGCTCAGGAAAAGCAGCGCCCAGCTCGACACAGCGAGCGACTCTGCGATTTTCCACCGGCACACATTGCGATGCGTGATCGGCAGCGTGAGCAGCCACGCCGTCTCGCGATTTTTGAACAAGGTCGAGTAGCTGATAATCGCGTTCGAGAAGATCAGCATAACAAAAAAGAAGCCGAAAATCAGAAACAGGATCCGCTGCGAAAGCAGCACGCCGACCAGTGGGAAATTGTAGAGATAATGCAGGCCCCAATAGAACAGCCAGTATCCGGCGCAAAGATAGCCGAGGACGAAGACGCCCAGCACGAGCAGCAGCAGCGGCGACTGTTGCCGCATCCCGCGCACCCGCGCGACGAACGACCGCCAGTGCACCCAGAGGAGGAGGCGGAAAAGGCGGAGACTTGAAACCTGAAACTCGAGAGCGGAAGGGGCGCCTCCGGTTTCAGCCTTCAGGTTTCCGCCTTCAGGTTTCATCTCCCAGGCGCCATCTCGAGCAGGAACCCCCTCAAATACTCCGTCTCCGGCAGCGTCGGCAGAATCGGATGGTCCGGCCCCTGCGAATAGCGCTCGAGCTGCCGCACCGTCTTCCGCGCATCGACCAGCGCCTCGATGATCGTCTGCCGAAACAACTCCTCGCCCACATGATGCGAGCAGCAGAACGTCGCGAGCATTCCCTCCGGACTCAGCAGCTTGAACGCGCGCAGATGGATCTCCTTGTAGCCGCGCATGGCGTCCTGCACCTTCCCGCGCGTTTTGGTGAAGGATGGCGGATCCAGAATGATGAGATCCCAGCTCGCGCCGCGCTGCTCCTGCTCGCTGAGAAAGTCGAACACATTGGCTTCGACCGCCTCGACCGCCAGCCCGTTCCTTTCGGCATTGGCGCGAATCGCCGACACGCTTTCAGCGCCGATCTCCACCGCCGTCACATCCGCCGCGCCAGCCTTCGCGCACGCCAGCGCAAACGCCCCTTGGTTCGAGAAGCAGTCCAGCACCCGCCGCCCGCGCGCCCGCGCCGCGACATCCCGGCATGCCGCCAGTTGATCGAGATAAAACCCCGTTTTGTGCCCGCGCAGCAGATCGACGCAAAACTTCAGCCCGCCCACCTCGATCTCCACCCCATCCGGCACCTCGCCCCACAGAATTCCCGTGCGCAATTCCATCCCCTCGGCCCGGCGCACCGGCGCGTCGTTGCGCTCGATGATCGACTGCGCCTCGGGCACGCATGCGCGCAGCGCCTCGGCGATCACCTCCCGCCGCTGATCCATCGCCAGCGTCAAAGTCTGCACCGCGAGATGGTCGCCATACCGATCCACGATCAGGCCCGGGAGCCCGTCACTTTCACTCCACACCAGCCGGCACAGCCTCGGATCAACGCCGCGCCGAGCCCGATACTCCACCGCCTGCGCGATGCGCCTCTGGAAAAAATCGAGATCGAGATCCTGCCGCTGGCGTGAAAAACGGCGTGCCACGATCTGCGACTGCCCGTTGTAAATCGCCGAGCCGAGCAGCCGGTCGCGCCCGTCCTTCAGGGACACCACGTCGCCGTCGCGCGGATTGCCGAAGGCCTTGAGAATCTCGCTCCCATAGACCCAGTCGTGGCCGTGGAGAATGCGCGAGCGCGGCTTGATGACGAGTCCGGCCATGGTTTGAAAAAATCGCGGGCTGGAGGCGGGGGCGGGAATCGAACCCGCGAATAGAGGTTTTGCAGACCTCTGCCTTACCACTTGGCTACCCCGCCGTGAGCCCGGAGGAGCTGGAATAAACGGACATCACCCGCGCTTTGCAAGCGCCGCGTCGGGTGTGCCCGGCTCAATCTTCGGCCGGCGCGGCGTCAGGGAGGAAAATGAAGATGATTCGGTGACGCTCCACGAATGGCTGGAGAAAGCCGAGCAGATCGCCGTAGGCGAGCGTGCCGGGAGCGAAAACGACGACGTGCTCGGTTGGAATCTCTCCCTCGAAACGCTCCAGTGCGCCGGCCACGTCCCGCGCGCTCCGCACGGTGACCGGGTCCAGCCGCGGCCCCTCGTCGCGGGAATCCAGCCTCGCCAGCTCGCCCGTCACACCCTCCGGCGGC
>JBGSYE010000742.1:0-2581 GCA_041751075.1 Chthoniobacteraceae bacterium | reverse complement strand
GGATCGCGGAGTCCGCCTCGAGCGGCGGCGTGGCGAGCGTCGTGAAAGTGAAGAATACCGATGAGGCGACCGCCGTCCTGCGCGACCTCGCGCGGCCCGGCGACGTGGTGCTCGTCAAAGGCAGCCGTTCCGCCCGCATGGAGCGCATCGTGGAGGGAATGCAGACGGCATGATGTACTACCTGCACATGCTCAGCGATCGGCCCGAGGAGTTTTGGAAGGCGTTCAACGTATTCCAGTACATCACCTTTCGCAGCGTCGGCGCGGCCGTCACTGCATTCCTGCTTTCGCTCGTCTTTGGCAATCGCGTCATTCGGAAACTCATCTCGCTCAAGGTCGGCCAGCCCATCCGCACGAAAGAGGAGGTGAACAAACTTTTCGAGCTGCATGGGCAAAAGGCGGGCACGCCGACCATGGGCGGCGTGCTCCTGCTCGGCGCGGTGGTCGTGTCTTCGCTGCTCTGGGCGCGCCCCACCAATACCGCCGTCTGGCTCCTCATCGGCACGCTGCTCTACTGCGGCGGCCTCGGCTGGTGGGACGATTACCTCAAGGTCTCGAAGAAGAATTCCCAGGGCTTGAGCGAGGGCGCCAAGATCGTCGCGCAACTCATCCTCGCCGGCATCGTGACCGGCTACTTCCTGCTCAATCCCGCGATCGAAGTGCAGGCGCGGATGCTCTTCGTTCCATTCTACAAGGAGCCAATCCTGTGGAATCTCGGTGCGCTCACCTTCGTCTTCTTCGCGCTCGTCATCGTCGGCGCGTCGAATGCCGTGAACCTCACCGACGGCCTGGACGGTCTCGCCGCCGGCTGCACCACCACCGTCGCGTTCACCTACGGCATCCTCGCCTACGTCGCGGGCAACTGGAAAATCGCGCAGTATCTCCAGCTTCCGTTTTATCCCTTTGCGGGTGAACTCGCCGTCGTCTGCATGGCGCTCGTCGGGGCGTCGTTCGGCTTCCTCTGGTGGAACGCGCATCCGGCCAAGGTCTTCATGGGCGACACCGGTTCGCTCGCCATCGGCGGGGCGCTCGGCGTCGTCGCCATCTGCTGCAAACAGGAAATGCTGCTCGTGCTGGTCGGCGGCGTGTTCGTCATGGAAGCCGCCTCGGTGCTCGTGCAGCGCACCTGGTTCAAGATCACCAGGAAGCGCTACGGCGAAGGCCGGCGCGTCTTTTTGATGAGCCCCATTCATCACCACTTCGAGCTCAAGGGGTGGAAGGAAAACACCGTGATCGTCCGCTTCTGGATCCTCTCGATCATGTTCGCCTTCCTCGGGCTCGCCACGCTCAAGCTCCGATGAACACAACACCGGAGAGCGGGAGTATTTTCAAAACGCAGAGACGCAGAGGCGCAGAGGTCGCAGAGAAATGTGTTCATCGTCACTCGCGTTCATCGGAGGCCTCTGCGACCTCTGCGTCTCTGCGTCTCTGCGTTTCAATCCCTGGCGCGTCAAAGCGAACGGCAAGGGGGAACTGGCGATGAACCGGATCCTCAAAGACAAATCAGTCGCAGTGCTCGGCGCCGGCGAAAGCGGCGAAGCGGCCGCCGTCCTGGTGCACGGGGAGGGTGCGCGGGTGACGGTGCTGGACTCCGGCGATGCCGGAAAGCTGCGCGCGAAAATCGACGCCCTCGCCGCAAAAGGAATTCGCGCAGTCGTTGGTGATGCCGCGGCAGAGGAGGCCGCGAGTGGTCGCTACGACTGCGCGATCCTCAGTCCGGGCATCGACCCCGCGGTCCCGCTGGTGCGCCGTTTCGTCGAGCGCGGGATCGAGCTCATTGGCGAACTCGAACTCGCTTACGAGCGCTGCCAGTGCCCGATCATCGGCATCACCGGTACGAACGGAAAGACGACCAGCACCCAGCTCGTGGAGAAAATGCTGAACGCCTGCGGCGTGAAGACTGTCGCCGCCGGCAATATCGGCCCCGCCTTCTCCGCCAGGGTCCAGGAGAGCGCCGCGCTCGACGTGATGACGCTCGAGATCAGCTCCTTCCAACTCGAGACCATCCGCACTTTCCGTCCGCAGATCGCCGTGTGGCTGGGATTCGCGCCCGACCACCTCGATCGCTACCGCTCGATGGAAGAGTACTATCGGGCGAAGATCCGCATCTTCGAAAATCAGACGGAGGAGGATTGGGCGATCGTGAATCTGCGCGACAGGCTGCCGGCCTTGCGCGCGCAGAAGCTGACCTTCAGCGCCTACGCGACTGGCGGTGACTTCGAGCTTCGCGACGGGGCGATCCATCATCGCGGGCAGCCCGTGCTCCGCCTTGCCGACACGAAGCTCCGCGGCTCGCACAATGCGGAGAACCTCATGGCCTGCCTCGGCGTCGGCGTCGTGCGCGGTCTTTCCTTCGATGGCATGCGCGCGCCACTCAGCGAGTACCGCGCACTGCCTCATCGCTGCGAACTCATCCGCACGCTCGATGGCGTGGTTTGGGTGAACGACTCCAAGGCCACGAATCTCGACTCCGTCGAAAAGGCGCTCGCGGGCGAGACCCATCCCGTGGTGCTCATCGCGGGCGGCAAGGACAAGGGCTACGAGTTCGACGGCCTCACCGATCTCGTCGCCGCGAAGTGCCG
>JBGSYE010000741.1:0-4711 GCA_041751075.1 Chthoniobacteraceae bacterium | reverse complement strand
GCCGTAGCCGGCCAGCGAGTAGCGCTGGTCGTAGTATTCGAGACCGCGCGGAGGCACGCGGTTGAAGATGAACCCGACGGGCTTCGCGCCGGCTTCGCCGAGCTTGCGCACCGCGCGCTGCGCCGCATGGGCGGGCGTGCGATTGGCCTTCACGACGAGCAGCGTGGCCTCGACGTGTCCAGCGAGCATCTGCGTATCCGGCACCGCATGCACGGGCGCGCTGTCGATGACCACGCGATCGAAGTCGCTCCGCGCGCGGGCGACGATGCGGGAGAATTCGCCATTGCCGAGCACCTCCGCCGGCGTCGAAGTGCGCGTCCCCGCGCAGAGGATGTAGAGGTGCGGGATGCCCGGATCGCGGACGGCTTCCGCAAAGTGCATCTGATGCGTGAGCACGTCGGTCAGGCCGCGCTCATTTTCGCTGCCGAAGAAAGTCGTGGCCAGCGTCGGGATGCGGATGTCGGCATCGATGAGCAGAGTCCGCAGACCCTGCTGCGCAAAGGCCATCGCGCAATTGACGGCACACGAGCTTTTGCCATCGCCAGGGAGCGCGCTGGTGAGGAGGAAGGTCTTCGGATGGCTGTCATTCTTGCCGAGCAGGGCGAGCGAAGTGCGCAGCGCGCGGAAGGCCTCGGCCGCGGGCGACTGCGGATGGGCGGAGAGGAGCGGCTCCTCGCTGCGGGAGCGCATCTCGGGACACTCGGGGATGATGCCCAGCGGTCGCAGGCCGAGCCGGCGCTCGGCTTCATCCGAGGTCTTCAGCGAGCCGTCGAAGAGCCGCATCAAGGTGGCGAGCGCGATTCCGATGGCGAACCCCGCAAAGACGCTCGCGATGACGATGCGCGGCTTGTTGGGCTTGATCGGACGCTCGGGTAGCAGCGGGCGCGAGATGACGCGGATCGGACTCTGGGTGACGCCCTTGGTGAGGTCGGTCTCCTTCAGGCGCGTGAGCACGGACTCGTAGAGCGACCGGTCCGCCTCCACGTCGCGCCGCAGCGAATTGTACGGGATGGCGATCTTGCTGAGATCGAGTGCGTCCAGCCCCTGCTCCTTGAGCGCTTCGGCCATCTTCATTTCCGTCTCGACCGCGGCCGCGTGCGTGGAGGTGAGCACTTCGGCGCCGCGGCGGATGGCCTTGTCGAGGCCGGAGCGCAACTCGGCCAGTTCGCCTTCGGCCTGTTTGTACTTCGGGTGTCCGGAAAGATAGCGGCGGGTGAGCGCGGCGAAGGCGGTCTCCTTGTCGGCGATGGCGCGCTTTGCTTCCACCACGGCGGGGAAAGCCGCGATGCTCGGAACGGTGAGCAGGCGCTCCGTGGGCTGGCCGGCGAGGCGCTTGAGCAATGTGTCGTCGCTTTCGAGTTTGAGCCGCTCGGCTTTGGCCTCGTTCACGCGCTGGTTCAGCTCCTTCATCTTCTCCGCGGTGATGTCCTGCTTGTCCTCGAGCGACATCCCGGGGTGATTTTCTTTGTACTCCTGCAGGGCGCCCTCGGATCTCGCGAGCTGCGTCTTCAGCCGCTCGGCTTCGCGGACGAGGAATTCATGGGCGGACTGCGACGCCTCGAGCCGGCCCTCGAAGCCCTGCATCTCGAATTCCTTGAGGAGCATTTTGGCGATGTTCTGCGCCATCTGCGGATTCCGATCCTCGACCTGGACATCGATCAGCCGGGTGCCGCGGCGCACCTTTGAGGCGACGCGCTTGCCGAGCACTTCGCGCAATTGATTCACCGAAGCCGGACGCGGCACCTCGGGCAGGAAGCCGGGATCGGTCGCGAGGTCGTTGCTCTCGATCACGCGGAGCAGCAATTCCTGACTGATCAGGCTTTGCTCGATCGTCGAGAGCACTTCCTGCGACTTCAGATTGTCCGCCGACACGCCCTCGATCTTCAGGATTTTCTGCTCCTCATTTTCCACCTGCACGGTCACCTGCGAGGCATACACCTTTGGGCTCTGCGTCGCGTACCAGGCGCCGAGCGCGCCGCCGACGGCCGCCAGCGCGAGGATCAGCCAGAGCTTCTCGCGCAGCGTCTCGAACATCGAGCGCACATCGGAGGCAAAGGTCGTCCCGGAATCCTGAGGGTCGTCCGCGTCCATGCTTCAGAAGAGGCGCTCGCCAACGACGATGATGTCGCCGGGCTGGATTTCCACCGCCTTGCTCGACTCGTCGCGCGCCATCTTTTTCGCATCGAAGCGGAAGACCGTCTCCCTGCGATTGACGATGCGCTTCAAGGTCACGCGGCTGGGATCGGCGAGCCGGGTGTAACCGCCCGCCATGCCGATGACCTGGATAAGATTCAGCGTGCTGCGATCCGGGAAACGATAGGTGCCGGGCCGCTGCACCTGGCCGAGCACGGTGAAGAGCCGCTTGGTGGCCTCCGTGACCATCACCGTCACCTGCGGATTCACCAGGAAACGCTCGGCGAGCCGGTCGCGGATCACGCGCGCGGCCTGCTCGGCGGTCTTGCCACGCACCGCGACGGAGCCGATGAGCGCCATGGAAATGTCGCCGTCCTCGGAGACTCGCGCCGTGGTATCGAGTTCGGGCTCGTCGAAAACTTTCACGGCGATCACATCGTTCGACGAAAGCACATGTCCGGGCAGCGCCTCGCCGCGCTGGACAGGAACCGTGGGCGCGGCCTGCTGCGCCGAGACCGCGCACAGGGTCATCGCCAGGAAGACGAGGGTAAAAAGACTGCGGCTGAAATTCATGGGTCGGCGGCGTGGGCAGATCAGAACGTCAGGCTGACGTCGAAAGTGATCCGGTTGTTCGTAAAGCCAGAAGCAGACCGCGTGGAATCGTTGTTGCGATATTCATAGCCGACGCCGGCGCTCCCCCAGGCGGCGAAGTTGTAGATCAACCCCGCGCGTCCGTAGAAATAATCGTCCGAGCGCGCCGATCCCACACTCGAGCCCGAGTAGTCCGAGGACTCGTAACCAGCCTCCGCCAGAAAGCGAAGGCCCGTGCGGAGAGTGCGCGCGAAAGTCAGCGCGACTCCGGTCGTATCGACGGACTCGGAGGGTTCGGAGATCGAGGGGATGACGCGGCGATGCACGTTCAAGCCGAGGCGGGTGAGTTCGGCCGGATAATAGTTGAGTTCGATCTCGAAGATCGGATTCGTCTGATCGCCTCCCTCGTCGTCGAACTGCCGGAACTCGACGCCCGCCTGCGCCCGGACCTCGACCTTTTCCGTCAACTCGTACGAGCCCCGCGCGAGGATGCGCTCGAAAGTCTGCTTCGGCCCATTCTCCACATCCACGAGCCCGAAGACCACGCCGACCCCGAACTCAACCAGCGGGGAGAGCGCGTAGTTGAGATAGCCCTCGCCGCGATACTCGGTATTCCCGGAGGCGTCCTGGTAGTCGTCGTCCTGGAAAAACGCGCCGAGTTCCGCAGAAGTCCGCTCGGTGAATTCATACCGCGCGGAAAGGCCAGCCGACATGCCGGTATGCCGGAGCCGCGCGCCGAGTTCGGTGTTCGTCTCATTCTTCGACAGAAAGGCGGCCTGCGCCGAGAGCGAGAGCTTCTGGAGCTGCCACCGCGCCTCGAAGCGCGCGTCCTGATCGAAGGAGTTTTCGCCATCGTTGTCGAGGAAGACGACGAAGCTCGGCGTGTAATCGAGGAGGAAAAAATTACCCTCGTATTGCAGCGCCCGGCTCGCGCGCACCTGGCGGTCGTAGAATCGCTCCAGCCGCGATTCCTCATCGATGTAGCCGACGGTCAGCCCAGGGGAAAAGGTGAAGAGGAAGTCTTCGATCTCGTTCTCCGACTGGATGAAAATATTGTCGTCCCACATCACGCTCACGTCGAAGTGCGGGATCACTTTCCACTTCGGGGCGGGCGGGCCTGGGTTCGGCGCGTCGAGCACCGCCTCCGGCGTCTCGGCCGCATCGATCGCGGCGGACTCCGCGGCATTCATGTCCAGCAGCGCATTCTCCGCGCCGATCATGGAGGCCGGCCCGACTTCCTGCGGCAGCGGCTCGACCACGGGGATCTCCTGGGCCTGCAAATCCGCCGCAACCACCCAACCCAGCATCGCCAGCGCTCGGGTGAAACCCGCGCCCCTTGTTGGATAGGCGCCGCGGCGTTTGGCAGAGGATTCCGCGGGAGCTGCGACGGTGGGTGCCGGGTGTTGCGTGAAGTGGTTCATTGAACCGGGGACATTACAAAAATTCTGATGGACATGGCAAGGCAAGCATCGCAACGCACGCTGGGTGTGGCAGTAGCACGATTCGTGGCCCGAGGGGGAAAATATTGCCGCCTGGCTCGTCACGGCCGCCTCTGCCGCGGAGCCCCGCGTGAATCTGGACTTGCGCAGGAGTGGGAGCCAATCTCCCGGCCCCGCTCGATTCACTTCTCTGCCCTTCCTATCCGCCGCATGTCCTCGATCTCTGAAGCTCTCATCCGTGAAAAACTCGGCACGGTAAAGTACCCCGGCTTCAGTCGGGACATCGTCTCCTTCGGACTGGTGAAGGAGATCCACATCGCCGGCGCGGATGTGACCGTGCAACTCACCCTCACCACAAACGACGCGCGCATTCCACAGACCATCAAGGAAGGCGCCGAGGCCGCGCTCGCGCAGATCCCCGGCCTCGGCAAAGCCACCGTGCGCATCGACATTCATGCTCCGGCGCAGCCGCCCAGCACCACGACCGGCGCCGCCACCGCCACCACGCAGATCGACGGCGTCAAGCACGTCATCGCCGTGGCCAGCGG